>JAJYSI010000135.1 GCA_021793635.1 Bacteroidota bacterium | reverse complement strand
TGAAACTTGATGTGCATACAGAAATTGATAATGCCGCAGATCGAGCTATCAAAGAAAAGGATCCTACTCCAGAAAGCGCAGCCAGATTCGTTTTTGATGAAAGTGGATTAAAAGAAAAATTGGAATATGAAAAATCGATTCCTTCCGGTAAGCCGGTTGTAATGGTAGATGCAATCAACCATGCGCTACATGAAGAAATGGAATTTAACAAAAATATTTTTGTCTTTGGTGAAGATGTTGCAGACAGTAAAGGCGGTGTATTTACAGCTACAAAAGGGCTTTCTACAAAATTTGGATTCGACCGAGTTTTTAATTCTCCGCTTGCCGAAGCTAGCATTATAGGTATAGCTACTGGTATGGCTTTATCTGGATTGAAACCGGTTGTTGAGATACAATTTGGAGATTACATTTGGCCTGCATTTATGCAATTCAAGGATGAATTAACAACAATAAGATTCCGATCCAATAATCACTGGTCGGCGCCTGTTGTTACGCGTGTTGCAGTAGGCGGATATATACGCGGAGGGCTTTATCACAGTCAAAATATTGAGTCTATATTTTCCCACCTTCCGGGAATTTTGATTGCTTATCCGTCAAACGCAGCTGATGCAAAAGGACTTCTAAAAACAGCTTGCCGATTAAATGATCCTGTTTTATTTTGTGAGCACAAAGGATTGTACAGGCAAAGTTTTGCTATGTCTGCTTCACCCGATAAAGATTATCTAGTTCCATTCGGAAAAGCAAAGGTTGTTAAAGAGGGAAGTGACATAACAGTAATATCTTATGGAGCTTCTCTATGGGATTCTGTTTTTGCAGCTCGCAGACTTGAAGATGAAGGATACTCAGTTGAAGTAATTGATTTGCGGACTATAATTCCGCTAGATGAAGAAACCATCTTTAACTCAGTGAAAAAAACTAACAAGGCAATTGTCATACATGAAGATACGCTCACGGGTGGGTTTGGCGCAGAGGTTGCGGCAAGGATAGCGGATAATTGTTTCCAATTTCTTGATGGTCCCGTAAAAAGAATTGCAGCTAAGGATGCATTTGTCCCTTACTCACCTATTTTGGAAAATGTTATTTTGCCTAATAGAGAACAAATTTTTCAGGGAATTAAAGAATTATTAGAATTTTAATAAACTAATTTGAATTTAGGAGCAACAAAATGGATGTCGTAATGCCAAAAATGGGTGAGAGCATAAACGAAGGAACTATTATAAAGTGGCATAAGAAAAAAGGCGATCCCGTTAAGCGTGATGAAATAATCCTTGAGATAAGCACCGATAAGGTCGATACCGAAATCCCTTCACCTGCCGAAGGAATTCTCTCGGAAATTAATTATAAAGAAGGTGACACTGTCGCAGTAGGCGTAACCTTAGCAGTAATTACTGAATCTGCGGATAAGACATTGGCAGATAAAAGCGAGGATAAAATTGTCGCCCCGGAACAGAAAGTCCTTGAAAATAATAAACCTCAGGAAAAAGTTATTTCTCCTGAACCAATCGTACAGCCGATTTCTCAAGTAAATACTGCTGCCAGCAAAGAAGACTTAATCGATATTGTTATGCCAAAGATGGGCGAATCGGTAATGGAAGGGACAATTATTAAATGGCACAAAAAGGTTGGAGACAATATTAAAAAGGACGAAACTATATTTGAAATAAGTACCGACAAGGTTGATACTGAAGTTCCTTCTCCCGCTGATGGTGTATTAGCAGAAGTATTAGTGGCAGAGCAGGAAACAGTCGATGTCGGGACTATTGTTGCAAAACTTTCTACAAATCAATCTTTGAATATTCCTAAAAATACTTTGCCTCAAGTTTCCTCTGATAAAATAAATCAAAGTAAACCTCGCGTTTTAGAGAATAGTATACCAACTTCAATGCATGATAATTTTGCAGATAGCAAGTTGGTGCGTGATGATATTTCAAACCTTGAAAGCGAACCCTCAACATTCTTATCACCTTTAGTACTGAATATTGCGCAAAAGGAAAAAGTAAAGTTTGAAGAACTAGCTAAAATTAAAGGCACAGGCTTAGCTGGTCGAATTACTAAGAATGATATTTTGAGTTACGTAGAAAATAGGAATCAGCAGAAAATCACGCCGGCATTAAAGGAGGAAAAGAAACCTCTAAATTTGAATTCGACTGCAGACGTAAGCAATTCGAACTTCAATTATGATTCTATTAAATCAGCTTACAATTCAAATGATATTGAATTGATTCCAATGGATAACATTCGCCAAAGAATTATGCAGCATATGATAAATAGCCGCGATACATCAGTACATGTGTCCGCAATGCTTGAAGTTGACATGAGCAAGATTTATCAGTTCATACAGCAAAATCGCGAGAAGTATCAAAAGGATGAAGGGATAAAGTTGACTTATATGCCTTTCATTGCAAGAGCTTGCGTGCAAGGTCTACAGCAATTTCCTTTAATTAATTCTACTATTGAAGGTACAACAATAGTCAGAAAAAAATACGTTAACCTTGGAATAGCTGTAGCTGTTGAACCCAGCGGATTGATTGTCCCTAATATTAAATCTGCAAATGATAAAAATATTATCGGGCTTGCTAAATCGATAAATGATTTAGCAGTACGGGCACGATCTAAAAAGCTTACTCCGGATGATATTACAAATGGCACTTTTACAATAACAAACTATGGAGTATTCGGGACTATCTTCGGCACTCCGATAATTAACCAACCCGAAGTGGCAATACTTGGAGTTGGTACTGTAACTAAAAAACCTGTCGTTATTGAATTAGATGGCTCCGATTCAATTGCAATAAGGCCAATAATGGCTTTAACATTGTCTCATGACCATCGACTGGTTGATGGAATGTTAGGCGGAAAATTCTTGAAGTTTCTAAAAGATACGTTAGAGAATTTTAACAGCAATGAATTTTAATCTAAGGATATTTATTTATGGTTATTAATCAGCATCAAAGAACATTTAAAGAAGAAATAGAAAAAGTTAAAATACCTCTCGGTAAAAGACCTGACTGGCTAAAAGTAAAATTACCCACAGGTGAAAATTATAGCGATGTTAAAACGCTAATGCGTAAACAGCAGCTTCATACTGTATGTGAAGAAGCTAGGTGTCCTAATATTGCAGAATGCTGGAATAATAGAACTGCAACTTTTATGATTCTGGGAGATACTTGTACGCGAAGTTGCGGATTTTGTAATATCAAAACCGGAATGCCTACTGAACTTGATTATAATGAACCTGCAAGAGTTGCGGAATCTGTTAAGGAACTAGGCTTAAAACATGTAGTCATTACTTCGGTTAATCGAGATGAGCTAATCGACGGCGGAGCTTTAATCTTTAACGAGACAGTTAAATTGATAAATATATCAATGCCTGATACAACTATAGAAATTCTTATACCCGATTTTAAAGGAGATGAGAACGCTTTCCAAATAATTATGAAAAACCCCCCTGATATTCTTAACCATAACCTTGAAACGGTTCCGAGATTATACCATGTAGTACGACCTCAAGCAAAATATGAAAGAAGTTTATCATTAATTAGGTGGTTTAAGAATAAATATGTGAGGACCAAGAGCGGAATAATGGTCGGAATCGGCGAAAGCCCAGAGGAAGTCTTGGATTTAATGAAGAATTTAGTCGATCATGGTTGCGATATCTTGACTGTTGGCCAATATTTACAACCAACTAAATTGCATTTACCGGTCGACAGATTTGTTACTCCTGAAGAGTTTAGAATGTATCACGATGAGGGGATCAAAATGGGTTTTAAGATTGTTGAATCTTCGCCTTTAGTTAGAAGCTCTTATCACGCCGATAAACATGCAAGAGCAATTTTCTGATAAAAAATCCTCTCAGAAGATTTGTAAAGTCTTATGTTAATCATTAAATTTGACGACTTAAATTTTAACCAATAAGGGTTCAAATGAGCGAAACAAAAGGAAAAATTATTCAAGTAATAGGTCCAGTTATTGACCTTGAGTTTGAAGAAGGAAAATTACCCACAATATATAATGCAATCAAAATTCCGAGGATAAGCACTGAAGGTGTGAAGGAAGATTTGATTGCCGAAGTCCAAATGCATCTTGGCGAAGACCGGGTACGAGCAATAGCAATGGATTCTACCGACGGTTTGGTACGCGGCATGGAAGCTATTGATACTGGCAGCCCGATCTCTGTTCCCGTTGGCCCATCTACATTAGGGAGATTAATTAACGTAATCGGTGACGGTATTGATGGATTGGGAGAAATAAAGACGGAGAAAAGATATCCTATACATCGTCCTGCACCACTATTTAAAAATTTATCGACAAAAAGTGAAATATTTGAAACGGGTATAAAAGTAATTGACTTGATTGAACCATATTCAAAAGGCGGAAAAACAGGTTTATTTGGCGGTGCAGGAGTTGGTAAGACTGTAATTATCCAGGAATTAATTCACAATATTGCTCAGGAACATGGCGGTTATTCTGTTTTTGCGGGCGTTGGAGAAAGAACCCGTGAAGGAAATGATCTTTGGCTTGAGATGAAAGAGTCCGGCGTTTTATCGAAAACTGCTTTAGTATTCGGGCAGATGAATGAACCTCCAGGGGCAAGATTGCGTGTCGCTCTTACAGGATTGACCATTTCAGAATATTTTAGAGATGAAGAAGGAAGGGATATTCTATTATTTATTGATAATATTTTCCGTTTCACACAAGCCGGTTCTGAAGTTAGCGCACTACTTGGAAGAATGCCATCTGCAGTTGGTTATCAGCCTAATCTTGCTACCGAGATGGGTGCCCTTCAAGAAAGAATAACCTCAACTGATAAAGGCTCTATCACTTCAGTTCAGGCAATTTATGTTCCCGCAGACGATTTGACCGATCCGGCTCCGGCTGCAGTATTTGCACATCTTGACGCTACTACTGTGCTAAGCAGGCAAATTTCTGAGCTCGGAATTTATCCCGCAGTTGATCCTCTTGACTCAATATCAAGAATTCTTGAACCAGGTATTTTAGGTAAAGAACATTACGAAGTTGCTAAAAATTGCAAGGAGATTCTCCAACAATATAAAGACCTCCAAGATATTATAAATATTTTAGGAATGGATGAACTTTCGGACGAAGATAAAACTGTAGTAAGACGCGCGAGAAGGATTCAAAGATTTTTCAGTCAACCTTTCCATGTAGCTGAACAATTTACCGGTTACAAAGGAAAATACGTGAAGCTTGAAGATACCATTAGGGGCTTCAAAGGGATAATAAATGGTGAGTATGACGAACTTCCTGAATCAGCATTCCTATATGTTGGTACAATTGAGGAAGCAGTTGAAAAAGCAAAAGCGATGAAATAGAAATGGCAGATTTATTTTTAGAAATAGTAACTCCGTCAAAGTCTTCTTTTTCAGGCAATGTAATTTCGATAACTATTCCAGGCACTATCGGTAGTTTCCAAGTACTAAAAAACCACGCACCTATTATTAGCACTTTTGAAATCGGAGTAATTAAAGTCGAACTATTAAATAAAGCTCCAGAGTATTTTGCTACAAGCGGAGGCACAGTAGAAGTTCTGAATAATAAGATTAGAGTTTTAGCCGATACGGTTGAACCCCTGGCTGATATTGATTTGAATAGAGCAAAACTTTCTCTCGATAGAGCTAAACATAGATTAGAAAATAGAAATGTAGAAGATATCAATATTGCGCGCGCTGAAGCTGCATTAGCAAGAGCTACGAACAGAATTAAACTGGTAGAAAAATACCAGAACGATAGCTCATTATAAATCTAAAAAATAATTTGAATGATTATGGGATAGACTTTTCTATCCCATTTTTATTTTAAACTAAAAAGCCGCTTTACAAATTGCAAAACGGCTTAAGAAAGTGATTATTATGTAAATTATTTGATTGAGGAAAATCTGGAAGCTACTTCTTCCCAATTAATAACTTTCCACCAATTTTCTATATATTCTGGTCGGCGATTTTGGTATTTCAAATAGTAAGCATGCTCCCAGACATCCAGCCCAAGAATAGGTGTACCTTTTATTTCCGCAACATCCATTATTGGATTATCTTGGTTTGGTGTTGAAGAAACCATAAGTTTTCCGTTCTGAACTAATAGCCACGCCCAGCCCGAACCAAATCTTGTTGCCGCAGCAGTTGTAAACTTAGCTTTAAATTCATCGAAAGAAGTGAAAGTTGCGTTGATAGCATCCGCTAATTTACCTGAAGGTTTACCGCCCCCCCCTTGTTTCATTATTGTCCAGAAGAGGGAATGATTATAATGCCCACCTCCGTTATTTCTTACTGCTGCCGGAACTTTAGAAGCTGTAGCCATCAATTCCTCGAGTGAAAGTTTTTCTAATTCTGTTCCGGTGATTGCATTATTAAGATTAGTTACATACGCATTATGATGCTTCGTATAATGAATTTCCATCGTCATTTTGTCGATGTATGGTTCAAGAGCATCATATCCGTATTGAAGTTTTGGCAATTCAAATTTACTCATTTTAATTCTCCTTATAAATTATTTTTTATAGTTAATTTTTATTCTAAAATATTAAACTCCGAATGATTCGCCGCATCCACAAGTCTTAGATGCGTTAGGATTGTTAAAGACAAAACCTTTACCATCCAATCCATCGGTAAAATCCAATTCAGTTCCTGATAAATAAAATAAGCTTTTACCGTCTACATACAATTTAATATTGTTTGTCTGGATTAATGTATCGGCTTCCTTTTGTTCTGCATCGAATCCCAATGTGTATGTTAAGCCAGAACAACCTCCACCTTTAACTCCAACTCGTAATCCATAATCCAAAGGGACATTGTTTTCCTTCATTATTTGCATTATTTCTTTAGTAGCTTTTTCGGTTATCTTTATTTCTGGTTCAATTTGTATGAGGGGCATATATAGAATCCTTATCTTTAATTAAATATTTTAATGTCACAGTGGGTCGCCGATCTTTGTCGTAACGAATTCCGGATAGTTTAATTTCCATCCGGCTTCATTTATTTTTATTAAGATTCCTTGTTCTTCAAAGTGATTTGTTAATTTTTCTGTAATGACTTCAGCTTCAGGCAGAGAAACTTTCGCGCCTTTCTTTTCTAAATATTTCATTACTCCATATTGCAAGTCTCTAAGAAAAATTTTAGAGTTATGGAAAACTGGGAATTTAGCCTTTAAAAAAGTCAGGAATAAAGAGTAATCATTTTGCAGAATATAATTATTTTTCATCATTTTGTCCCTATTATATCGAAATTTCATATATATAATTAAATCTTTCTTTAACTAACATCAATTTATTCTTTCATAAATTCAATTGTTGTGATTCAACTTGCATCCAATACGCTAGGTATTTTACATCAAAAATAACCTTCGGAAATATTTTCCTCCTTCTTTTTTTTACATATGATAAAAGAAATTTTATCATATGTAAAACATACAGCATAATCCGAAGATTTACAGAATCGATTTTATTCAATTTGCATCAAACTAAGTGTTAAAAATAAAAAATTTACAATCATTTTTGAGGAATAAATGTTACAGACAAATTTAAAACACATTTTATCGGAAGCAGATTTAAAAAAAGAAACAACTGAAAATGAAAATGTCATGGTATGTTGCGGAAGAATGGGACCAATGTGCGTGCCTGTTTATGGTATAATGGAAGAATTAGAATCTGAATATTCTCACGTCGCTTTCAGAGATATGGAATTCGATTCTCCGGATGCAAAGGCAATAAGAAATTTACCAGAGTGCAGAGGTTTTGCAGGACTTCCTTTCACCGTGTATTTTAAGAACGGGAAAGTTGCAAATGCCACCAGCAGCATACAATCAATGGAACAGGTAAAATCTATTCTTGATTCTGAATTCAAAAAATAATTTATGGCCTATTAAAAATGCTTAATGAATATTATGACACTATAGTGATTGGTGGTGGACCGGCAGGTTTAACTGCCGGTATTTATCTTTCACGCTCGAAGATGAAAACGTTAATTTTAAATGAAGGAACTGTAGGCGGACAAATTATTT
>JAJYSI010000134.1 GCA_021793635.1 Bacteroidota bacterium | reverse complement strand
AACATTTGCTTTGTCAACAGAAGTAATTTTTTTACCCCGCTTTCTTGCAAGTTCAAAGCCATATTCCGCTATTCGTTCAACCTCTTCTCTGGTATAAACCATAGTATTCCAACCGTGGTTTTCATCAAAACCTCGCGGCTCGCCAAAATAAACATCACCGGTTAATTCGCGCAAAATTATGAAATCAGTTCCGTTCAAAACTTCCGGCTTCAGTGTAGAGGCAGAAAGTAAAGCGGAATAAACTTTTGCAGGACGAATGTTAGTATAAAGACCCAATGCCTTACGAAGCTTTAACAAAGCTGCTTCGGGTTTTAGATTTTGCGGAAGAGTTTCCCATTTGTATCCGCCAACTGCCCCGAGCAATACAGCATCCGAATCATAACAAGAGCTTAACACTTCATCCGTCAACGGAACTCCGTGTTTATCGTATGAACAGCCGCCTACAAGCTGTTCATTAAACTTAAAAGCTACATTAAATTTTTCAGCAGCAACCTTCATAACCGAAACAGCTGCATTAACAACTTCCGGGCCAATTCCGTCGCCCGGAAGTAGAGTTACCTTAAAGTTCATACACCAACCTCTTCCTTGGCATTTTTCTTAAACAACCAGCTCATCATTTGGCGAAGTTTTCCGCCAACTTTTTCGATTTCATGTTCACGATTTTCTTTTCTCAATTTTTCCATTAAAGGTTGTCCGTTTTTATATTCTGTAAGCCATTCATTTGCAAATTGTCCACTTTGAATTTCGCCCAATATTTTCTTCATTTCTTTGCGTGTCTCGGCTGTTATTAAACGGCTTCCTCTTGTCATGCCACCGTATTCGGCTGTATCACTAACGGAATAATTCATGCGCGACAGACCTCCTTCGTAATAAAGGTCGACAATTAATTTCATTTCGTGCATACATTCGAAGTAAGCCAGTTCCGCCGGATAACCTGCGTTGACAAGAGTTTCAAAGCCTGCTTTAATTAATTCTGCAGAACCTCCGCAAAGGACAGCTTGTTCTCCAAACAAGTCAGTTTCAGTTTCATCTTTGAAATTAGTTTCGATAACACCTGCCCTAGTGCCGCCAATTCCCTTAGCCCAAGCAAGCGCCAATTGTTTTGTTTCTCCGGTTGGATCTTGATGAACCGCAATTAAGCAAGGAACGCCGCTGCCTTCCAAAAAAGTACGGCGAACAAGATGCCCGGGACTTTTAGGAGCAATCATCATAACATTCACATCTTGAGGGGGGACAATTTGTTTGTAATGAATATTGAATCCGTGCCCAAATGCTATTGTATTGCCGGGTTTTATATACGGAGCGATATCTTTATCATAAACAGCTTTTTGATTTTGATCCGGTAATAATATCATAACGACATCGCCCCACTCTGCAGCCTCAGGGACAGTTTTTACCGTTAGACCGGCAGCTTCGGCTTTTGCCCATCGATCGCTACCGGAGCGTAGACCAACCACAACATTACATCCGCTTTCTTTTAGATTTAAAGCATGAGCATGACCTTGACTTCCAAATCCAAGCACAGCAATTTTTTTATTTAACAAATATTCCAGCGATGCATCACTATCATAGTAAACTTTCATTTTATTTTTTCCTTTTATTTTATACTACAGTTTCTTTTTTCTCGTGTTTTAATTGCTCACCTCTTTTAAGGGCAACAGTACCGGAGCGAGCCATCTCTTTAATTCCGTAAGGTTCCAAAACATTTACTACTGCATCTATCTTGTCCGGGGGACCGGTTATTTCGAGAGTAAGAGTTTTGTTATTTATATCAACAATATTTCCTCTAAATATTTCGCAGATGTTAGTAATTTCAGCGCGAGTTCCTTTTTGATAGAAAACGGTGATTAGCGCCAATTCTCTTTCAACTCTTGTTTGACCGGTTAAGTCAATTACCTTGATAGTGTCGATCAACCGATTTAGCTGCTTTACGACTTGTTCAATTATCTTGTCTTCACCTTCGGTTACGATAGTCATTCTTGAGACTTCAGGAACTTCGGTTTCGCCGATTGAAATGCTATGGATATTAAATCCTTTTCCGCTAAACATTGTAGCGACGCGGTTAAAAGCGCCATATTGATTTTCAACTAAGACTGCAATTGTATGCTTCATAGGTTACACCATTTCCTTAGGGTCAAGACGTTTTGTCATTATTTCCTTTACTGTTTGACCAGCAGGGATAATAGGAAAAACCATATCTTCCTTCACAACTTTAAAGTCTATTAAAACAGGTCCGTCATTATAAGCAAAAGCCTCATCAAGAATTGAGTCAACATTTGTAGGAGTATTTGTAGAAAAGGATTTTATGCCAAAAGCTTCGCCTACTTTAACAAAGTCGGGATTGCTTTCCGAAAGATCTGTAAAACTGTATTTTTCTGCATGGAATAATTCCTGCCACTGACGAACCATTCCTAAGAAACTGTTATTTATAATAATGATTTTAATCGGAAGTTTATAATAGGCGACGGTAACAAGCTCTTGAATATTCATTTGGAACCCACCGTCACCGCTAATTGAAATTATCGGTCTATCCTTAATTCCGAACGCAGCGCCGATTGACGCAGGTAAGGAAAATCCCATTGTGCCAAGCCCGCCACTCGTTAAATGTGAACGAGGGTTCGTAAATTTATAGTATTGGGAAACCCACATTTGATGTTGACCTACGTCAGTTATTACAACAGCTTCTCCTTTTGTTTTCTCAGAAAGTTTTTCAATAATATATTCCGTTCTTAACTTTCCGTCATTCTTTTCATAATGAAGGGGGCATTCTTCACGCCAATGGTTTATTTCTTTCCACCATTGAGCTAAATCCGGAGCCTCCTCAAACTCAGCGGCTAATTCTGCAAGGACATGTTTTACGTCGCCAACAATAGGAAGATCAACTATTACGTTTTTGTCAATGCATGTAGGGTCGATATCAACATGAATTTTATATGCGTTGGGGGCAAATGAATCAACTTTCCCGGTGACTCTATCGTCAAAGCGAGCTCCGAGCGAGACAAGGACATCGCAATTATTAACAGCTTGGTTAGCCCAATAAGTTCCATGCATTCCCAACATTCCAAGTGATTGTCCATCGGTCATTGGAAAGGCGCCAAGCCCCTGAAGCGTCATTGTAACGGGGAGATTATTTTCTTTTGCAAAAAGCCTAAGTTCACGATATCCGTTGGACATAATAACGCCGCCTCCGACATAAAGCAATGGTCGTTTTGCTTTCTTTATTATATCGGCGGCTTTTTTAATTTGATTTTGATGTCCTAAAAAAGTGGGTTTATATCCACGCATTTCAATCTTTTCAGGATAGTCAAATTCGCATACAGAATTAATAACATCTTTAGGAAGATCTACAAGAACAGGTCCCGGTCTCCCTGTCGAAGCAATATAAAAAGCCTTTTTAATTGTTGAAGCTAATTCGTTAACATCACGGACAAGAAAATTATGTTTTGTTATTGGACGGGTTATGCCCACAATATCAGCTTCCTGGAAAGCATCATTTCCAATAAGATGTGTAGCTACTTGTCCAGTAAAAATTACAATAGGGACAGAATCCATATAGGCGTCGGCAATTCCGGTAACTGTATTAGTCGCACCAGGCCCTGAGGTTACAAGGACTACCCCAACTTTGCCCGTAGCTTTTGCATAACCTTCAGCCATGTGAGTTGCGCCTTGTTCATGACGTACCAAAATATGTTTTAGGAAATCGACATCATAGAGCTTTTCATACAACTTAAGCACTGCACCCCCGGGGTAGCCGAAGATTATCTCAACCTTTTCTTTTTTTAAGCACTCAAAAAATATATCTGCACCGGACAACTTTGGTTTTGAGGTTATCATATTTTTCCTTTCTATCGTTTTCTAAGAAAAATTAAATTTTCTTTAATAAGAAGAATTATTTTACAGAATAAAATTATAAATGGAACTTAGCTTTTATATTGCTTTTATTTTTTGCATCCAAGCTACGAAAGATCACCGCCAGGGGAAGCGATTTTCTTTAGCCTAGATGCGGCTAATAGTTAGTTCACAAATATTATTTATCCACTGCGGTAGATAAATTTTTGTGTCAGCGGACAGAGCAATAATTACAAAGCATTTGGTGAGATGTTGTTTTAATAATACAACACTTTTGGTGAGTAAGGCATAATTATCAAACCTTCTTTTGGAAGTATTTTGACGGCCGTTATTTTCGAATCGAGATCTCACAGTAGCCTCTGAATAAAAAAGACTTCAGATATTACTTTTGGGCTTCGACAATCCCGAATCTATTTTTTTAATTTTGTTTAATTTGATTTGGGATTGACTATTGTTATTAGCCTAGAATAATAATTCCTAGCACGCTAATAATAATCGAAATCCATAGAATGATATCTAAAGAAGTGTAACTTAAAGAATTTGTTATAACAACACAGTGACCGCTTGTGGTTACTGCGGCTATTTCTGAAGTAATATTTTTTTTCGTGTTGTTCATTATTCTTAAATTTATTAGCAAAGATAAGTGTGCGTGATAATAATGTCAAGTTGATTTTTAAGTATTGCAATAAAAATTGATTTCTATCAATATGGAAATGTTTAATATCTAAATAAAATAAGAGTATCCTGCCAAACTGAATTTCTTGCAGATAGCGCTTTTCTTTATAATTCAAACCTCAAACCTTTTTTGTAAGGCTTCCTTACTACTTTAAATAATTAATCCATTTATGCTTTTAAAAATTTTAGATGTGCCCTTTATTTATTTAATTGTTATTTTCGGATGTGTAATTTTTTATAAAAGAAAAATCAATTGATAATTGGAATGGAAAAAGAAAGAAAACTTCAAATAATTAAAGCAGCAGATAAACGTTTCGCGAAACATGGGTTGAATAAGACCACCCTTGATGAAATTGCCCGCGATTTAAGGATAGGCAAAGCGACTATCTACCATTATTTCAAGTCGAAAGATGAACTTTTCTATGCTGCCCTTGATTGGGAGGCAACACAGTTATTAGACGATATAAAAAATCTTTTTAATGGTCAAGAGAGTGACTTAAAAATTCTTTTTACAGAATATTTGAATTACAAAGAGACGGTCCATCAAAAATACAGATTGATTTATGAAACGCTTTTGAATTTATTAAAAGAAAATATTTTTGAGCAAGAATCAAAGTTTGCAAGAAGTCTTTTTAGCAAGGAGGAAGAATTATTAAACTCAGTATTAACAGGCGCTTACTTAGAAAAGAAAGAAACAGTTAATACATCGTTAGGTTCATTTTGGGTTAATCAAAGTTGGGGACTTTTGTTTACTGGTAAGATAAGCCAGATTACCGGTAATGAAAAACACCTAGCTATAAAAGAAATTTTATTAGGGGTATTAGATAACTTTTCAGGCAAAAAGTAGAGAAAAAATTACCCCCGTACTTTGCAGTCTACGGATTATTTTTAATTTCAATTTCGTCGTCGTCATCATCTTCATCGGGGTTATCTTCCATGATGAACTTTTCATATTTATGCTTAATCATTTGCGCTTCAACGATAAAGAAAACATCTTCGGCAACATTTGTAGCATGGTCGCCCAGTCTTTCAAGCTGCCGGGAAATAACTAACAGAGCAACTGCAGGCTCGATATTGCCGGGGTTTTCCTTCATCAACTCAATTAGGATTTGATGATTCTCGATGTTATAACTATCAATAATTGGATCTGTTTGGATCACCTTTTGCGCCAGCTTAGGATCATTTTGGATAAAGGAATCAATTGCATTGCGGATCATTTCTTTTACAAGCTTTGCCATTTCGGAATATTTTGTACGTGAGATAAAATCCGGTTTAGATTTTAGAATAAGAAAGTTTTCGGCAATATTTACGGCAATGTCTCCTATTCTTTCAAGATTTGTATTGATGGTAATAGCCGACATGATTAATCTGAGATCCATAGCGACAGGTTGGTTAAGCGCAAATATTTTTTGACAGATTTTTTCAATTTTCACATCATATTTATCGACCTTGACATCCCGTTCGATAACAAGCTTTGCAAGCTCATGATCATTCTCATCGATTGCTTTGATTGAGAATTCGACCTGTTCATCCACAAGGCTGCACATCTTCAATATTTTCTTTTTCAATTTTTCTATCTGGATATCAAATTGTCTTTCCATATTACACCTTATTTTTTCATAAATTAGCCAAACCTGCCGGAGATGTAGTCTTCAGTTTGTTTGATTGAAGGGTTAGTAAAAATTTTTGTTGTTTTATCGTATTCGATTAGCTCCCCGATATAAAAGAAAGCCGTCTGATCACTAACCCTGGCGGCTTGCTGCATATTATGGGTAACAATAACGATAGTATAATTTCTTTTTAATTCGTGAATCAGCTCCTCAATCTTTGCAGTAGCAATGGGGTCAAGCGCGCTTGCGGGTTCATCCATTAAAACAATTTCCGGCTCAACAGCAAGCGCGCGAGCGATACAAAGTCTTTGCTGTTGGCCGCCCGATAAACTTAATGCCGATGAGTTTAATCTGTCTTTTACCTCATCCCATAAAGCCGCGTGAGTTAAAGTTTTTTCAACAAGTTCCTTTAAGGCTTTTTTATTTCTTAGGCCATTTATCTTAGCGCCATAAACAATATTTTCATAAATACTTTTAGGAAACAAATTAGATTTTTGGAAAACCATGCCGATTCTTCTTCGCAAGTTAACAACGTCAACTTTTCTGTCGTAAATATTTTGTCCGTCTATTATAATATCGCCTTTGATTTTGACGCCGTGAATTAATTCATTCATCCGGTTAATTGTTCTTATAAAAGTAGATTTTCCACATCCGGAGGGACCGATTAGGGCAGTGACTTTATTTGCCGGGATATCTAAAGAAATATTTTTCAGCGCTTGTTTATCGCCGTAAAACAGATCAAGATTTTTTACCTGAATTTTTATTTCTTTCATTTAAGGAGTTTGACCATCTATTAGAGACACAAAAAAATAGTTTCATGCGTTGGGTCTTTGGCGTATTGGAGTGATGGAGTATTGGAGTATTGGAGTATTGGAGTAATATTCAATACCAAACACTAACACACAATTAATATATCGCTTCGCGAATTTTAGCGCTTACATAATCCATAATCCAAACTACAAAAGCTATCATAATAATAATCAAACCTACTTCACGCCATCGAGCTAGGCCTTGATATTGCATTAGCATAGTTCCGATACCGCCTCCGCCGACAAGCCCGATAATAGTTGCCATTCTAACATTTATATCCCAACGATAAATTGTAAAAGACAAAAACGGCAGAACGATTTGTGGGACTACTCCATGCCAAACAACTTGAATTTTATTTGCGCCGGTAGCCGAGATAGCTTCAACCGGACCTTGTTCGATACCTTCGATTGCCTCGGAGTATAACTTTGCATTAGATGCAATAGTATGGACAAGAAGCGCAATCATACCGGCAAAAGGACCAATGCCTACCCATACCGAAAATATAATTGCCCAGATAAGTGGTTCAATTGACCGGATAAAGTTCAAGATAATTCGCAAGACATAATAAACCGCAAAAGATATTTTATTATCTTTCATTAAATTTCTGGCTGTAAAAAAACTAAGTACGAGAGTGGGTGGAATCGAGATTAAAGTAGCAATTAACGCAATATAAATAGTTTCAATCATAGCGAAGAGAGCATCGTCAAATATTCTGAACTGAGGTGTGAACATAGCTCCGAAGAGCCTTTCCGCGCCTGCAATTCCTTCACTGCTAAAAAGCCCGACAATTGAAATTTTTGTAACAATCCATCCTGCAATAAACGTAATATTAAACAACGACCATCCAAAAATTTCCACAGTCCATTTTGTTGTTTTATTATCTTTTGCAATTCCTAAAAGTTTGCATGAGAGTGATGTTTTGGATAAAGCCCAAAAAGTTCCGATAACGACGCTACCGATAAAGATGGATAATATTTCATTCCACGAAAACGGTAAATCGCTAAGATTCAGGATAAATTTATAATAGATAGCGCGTTGAACAACAAGGATGAAGTAGAAGACAAAAAATATATCTAAAAAAATTGCTTTATAAAGATTAAACTTATCAGCTTTTCTCTTCCTATTCGCAATTAA
>JAJYSI010000133.1 GCA_021793635.1 Bacteroidota bacterium | reverse complement strand
TAGGATTGAAGAAAGCCGTTACCGAAAAATTCATATCGATAGCCGGAGCAGTTGAAGAGCCAGCTACAATTAAGGTTCCAATTGGAATTTCATATGCTGAGGTACTTTCATATTTTAAGATTACAGCTTCTAATTATGTCATAAGGTCTGGCGGATTAATGATGGGAATTTTGGAAGATGATCTTAACAAACCAATATCAAAACGTACAGGTGCACTAATTGTATTACCTGAAGATCATTATTGTGTTACAATGTATAAAAGATTTCCAAACGAGCACGCTACTGATATTATAGCAAAAGCCGGCTGTGATCAATGCAGCTATTGTACCGAATTTTGTCCAAGATATTTGTTGGGGCAGCCTGTTCGACCTGAAATCGCCATGCGTAATCGAATGTTTTCCAGAGAAGAACAACCCATGCTTTCAGTAGGGAACTTGTCGTGTTGTGAATGTAATTTATGTACCATGTATTCGTGTCCGGAAGGATTGGATCCAAGAGGAGCGGCAGTAATTGAAAAGCGATTAGCAAGGGAACAGAATTTAAGGTTGAGCGAAGATAATATTACAGTTCATCCTATGTATGAGTATAGAAAAGTACCGACCCAAAAGCTAATGCAAAGGCTTGATGTATTAAGTTTTAAAGATTACGGACCTTTTAAGGATTTAAATATTAATCCAAAGGTTGTAAAAATTCCGTTAGATCAACATGTTGGTTCTCCTGCAAAACCAGTTGTTAATGAAGGTGATTCGGTAAAAAAATATGATTTGATAGCAAAGACATCCGGGAAAATTTCGAGCAATGTTCATGCGTCTATCAATGGGATAGTAGAAAAAGTGACTAGCAGAGAAATTATAATAAATAAAACAGAATAGCATGGAGATAAAAGTAAAAGCAGAAGATGCGCGATTTGTATTTTGAGAAAATTTCTTTTTTCCATCAATTGATGACGAATTGAATAATATTTAACAAAGGAACATAAGAATTAATGGAAACTAGAAATGCAATTGGAATAATAGAATTAGCAAGTATATATAAGGGATTTGCGGTTCAGGATGCTGTTCTTAAATCTGCAAATGTTGAAAAGCTTGTAGCAAGAACTATTTGTTCTGGAAAATATTTTATGGTTGTACGCGGTAATGTTGCAGATGTTGAGACTGCTATAAGTATCGCAAGTGAAGTCGGTGGTTTTTCGGTAATAAATCTTACGACTATACCAAATATAGATCCAAGAGTATTTCCTGCGATATCAGGTAATACATTACTCCAAATAAGTTTAAATAAAGAAGTCGGAGCCATGCTAGTTATAGAGACTTTTTCAGTCGTATCCTCAATTAGAGCTGCCGATCTCGCAGTAAAAGAAGCCGATCTTGATATCGTAAGAGTTCACATAGCTATGGCAGTCGGAGGGAAAGGTTATGTAGTTATTACAGGCAATATAGGAGCGCTGGAAGCGGCTGCAAAACCTGCAGTAGAGTATTGTAAGCAAGAAGGAATGTTAGCAGGATATGTTATAATTAAAAATCCGCATAAAGATTTATTAAAAGAATTAATATAAAATAGGAGTTATTATATGACCAATGAATGGGAATTAAAAGATTTTATACTTGAGATTGGAAGAAGAATTTGGACTAGAGGCTTTGTTGCCTCAAACGATGGGAATATTTCAGTAAGATTAAATGATAGAGAATTACTAACTACTCCCCATGGTGTTAGTAAGGGATTCATGAAAAAAGATATGATAATTAAAACTGATATGACCGGTAAAGTAATTGCAGGTAATCCAAAGTATCATCCTTCAAGTGAGCTTAAAATGCATCTGGAAGTATATAAAGAACGTCCCGATATTAAATCAGTAGTTCATGCTCATCCTCCATATGCAACAAGCTTTGCCGTTGCAGGTATTCCTCTTAACAAGTGTGTCTTACCGGAAGCGATTATAATAATAGGTGCAGTTCCAACCGCAAAGTATGGTTTGCCATCTACAAAGGAAATTCCAGATGCAATTAGAGAACATATAAAAAATTCGGATGCAATCTTGCTTGAAAACCATGGAGCGCTAACATTAGGCGGAGATTTATTATCTGCATATCATAATATGGAAACATTGGAACTAACAGCAAGTATTGTATGGAAAGCAATTCAATTAGGTAATTTAAACGTATTGCCAGAATATGAAAGAGACAGGTTAATGGGATTGAGAGAAAAGTTTAAATTACAAGGTCGTGTTGCAACATGCGATGCAACTCCAATGCCCAGCAGTGAATCTCCGCGTTTTGATTTCAAGGAATTATCGGGACTCAATAATAATATTACAGAACAAGCTGTTAAAGAGATTACGGAAAGAGTACTTGCTAAGATTAAATCAAAAGATTAAAAGATTACCTAACCTTAAGATTTAGAATTTAATGAAAATATTAATTGCAAATCCTGGAAGCACTTCGTATAAATGCAAATTGTATGATATAGCCGAACATTCTATTAGCCAGAAACATCTTTCTACCGGACAGGCTGGTATGAAAGTTATTTTTCAAGCAAATGTAGAACGAATCGGCGACAAAGAGGGAATTTATTCTTATGGTTTTAATGGTGATGAAAAGATAGTTAGTACACTAGAAATCCCGAATTATACATTTGCTGTTAATTTGACTTTAAAGTCAATCAAAGAAAAAATTTCAATTGAAGAAATTGATGCGGTTGGCTTCAAGACGGTACATGCAAAAGGAGTGACGGGTTGTGTAGAGTTGACGGACGATATATTAAAAGCAATGGAAGATTACCGCTTGCTTGCACCGGTGCATACTGATGTATATATAACTGCTATTTCAGTTTTTAAGAAGCTAATGAGTTCAACACGAATGATCGGATTATTTGAGACGCACTTTCATAAGAATATTCCACCGGAAGCCTTTATGTTTGGAATTCCTTATGAACTCTATGAAAAGCATGGAATCCGTAAATACGGATTTCATGGTGCATCTCACAGATATATCGGATTAAGAGCTAGAGAGTTATATGATGCAAATAAAATTATTTCTTGTCATCTTGGTGGCAGTTCCTCTGTTTGTGCAATTAAAGATGGCTGGTCAATAGATACTTCGATGGGAATGAGCCCGCAGAGCGGACTGCTTCAAGCAAAAAGGGTTGGTGATTTTGATCCGTTTGCAATGTTGTATTTAATGGAAAAAGAAAATCTTACAAGTAATAAAATAGAAAATATTCTTATGTCAAAAAGCGGTATATATGGAATTTCCGGATCAAGCGGCGACTTAAGGGATATTGAAGAAAGAATGTTAAGTGGAGATAAGCGTGCTGAATTAGCATTCAAGACATTTGCCTATGGCGTTAAAAGATACATCGGCGAATACCTAGTAATTCTTAACAGTGCAGATTGTATAATATTTACTGCCGGAGGCGGACAAAATTCTCCGATGCTTAGGAAAGAAATTCTATCTGGTATGGAAAACTTAGGTATAATAATAGATGACATGAAGAATAATTCGGACTTGAAAGAAGGATTAATTTCAAATGAAAGATCAAAAATAAAAGTAGCTGTTATACCTACTAATGAAGAATTTATTGTTGCTACTGAAGTAAAAAATTTTTTAATAAATATTCAATCACATTAATATAGAAGCTAAATGAGGGCAAAAAAATTTATAGGTTTTGATTTAGGCGCCGAAAGCGGGCGCTGTGTCGTTGCTATACTATACGGGAATGACCTATTTGGTGCTAGAAAAATAACATTGCATGAAGTACACCGGTTTGCTACACATAATATCCGATATGAAAATGGATTTTATTGGGATATCTTGGCGATTTACCAGGAAATAATTCAGGGATTAACCTTTGCACAAAAAGAATTTGGCAGTGATTTTGACGGAATAGGAATAGATACTTGGGCTGTGGATTATGTTTTAATTGACAAACAAGATAGAATACTTGGATATCCTTATCATTATCGCGATGAGCGTACCGATGGCATGATGGATGAAGCTTTCAAGATCGTTCCAAAAGAAAAGTTGTATAATGAAACGGGAATTCAATTTGCGCAATTTAATACATTGTTTCAGTTACTATCAGAGAAAAAAAATAGACAAAATCTTTTAGATAAGACAGATAAAATACTGTTGATTCCGGATTTCTTAAATTTTCTTCTATCAGGTAAAAAGAAGGCAGAATATTCAATCGCATCAACTACAAGTCTTGCAGAACCTATCAACAGAGAATGGGCTTGGGATTTAATAGATGCATTTGGTTTCCCAAGAGAAATTTTTCCGGAAATAGTTGAACCCGGAACGATATTAGGTACCCTAATGCCAGCAATTGCAAAACAAACCGGATTAAGCGAAAATATTCCGATTATTGCAAGTACTAGTCATGATACGGCATCAGCGGTAATTTCTGTCCCTGCCTTTGAAAATAATAATTTAAAAATAGATAAAAATGGTATCAGGATAAACAATCCGGTTCGTGAGGAAAACTGGGCATTTTTAAGTTCGGGGACGTGGTCATTAATGGGCATTGAATTAAAACAGCCTATGTTAAGTATAAAAGCAATGGAGTACAATTTTACAAATGAAGGTGGATTCAATAATACAATTCGCTTTCTTAAAAATATAATAGGGCTGTGGCCAGTGCAGGAATGCAAAAGGTATTGGGAGAAAAAATCTAAAAATTATAGTTATCCTCAATTGGTCTCTTTAGCAGAAAAATACGGTCCATCAAATGCATGGATTGATTTAAATGATCCCCGCTTTCTTAAAGCAGGTGAAATGCCTGAAAAGATTTTAGAATATTTAAAGGAAACTAATCAGACCGCTAAAGAGGACTTTGGTTTTATAATAAGGGTTGTACTTGAAAGCCTTGCATTTAGTTATAGAGATACGATTAAAGAAATAGAATCTGTAACAAAAACAGAAATAAAAAGATTACATGCAGTAGGGGGCGGAATACAAAATGAACTATTAACACAATTAACAGCAAGTTCAATTGGCTGTAAAGTACTTGCCGGACCGACGGAAGGGGCAATAGTTGGTAATATTGGAGTGCAAGCAATAGCTACCGGTGCGGTTCCGGATATTCATGCTTGGAGGATGATTGTAGCTAACTCATTTGAGCTAAAGATGTACAATTCCACTAACACAAAATATTTTAATGAGAATGAGAAAAACTACCAAAGTATTCTGAAACATTAATATTATATGAATAGAATTTGATATGGACCTTATTGAAGAATTTATTTCAAATGCAGAAGAAGCAGTTGCTACAGTAAAAATAATAGAGGCAAATGCGAAGTCATTGAATGATGCTTTAATTGCAGCTACTGAAAATGAATTGGTGCTTTTTGCAGGACCTGACGATTTAGATCCCGAATTGTTTTCAATATTTATATCGAATAAAAATGTTATCGCTGAACCTACAAAGGAACAACTTTCAACAATTAGAACGGGGATTACTGATGCTTTTTGTGCAATTGCATCTACCGGATCAATATGTGTTTCAGTAACAAAGAAATTAAATAGCCCGATAAGCATGCTTACACGAAAACATATTGTTGTTGTAGACAGTAAGACGATAATTCCAAGACCGCGCGATATTTTTTCTGAAAATTACTTGGGAGGGAAAGGATTAGAGCGGAGCTTTTCAATAATAACCGGACCTAGTGCAACAGCTGATATGGGACCATTAGTTCGAGGTGTACATGGACCGGGAAAATTATATGTAATAATTATAAATTGAATAAATGGAAAATATTAACGATTATATCCTTCGCCCAAGGCAGGTAGCGGACAAATCTTCAAAAGAGACTCTTCAAAAGGCAATAAAATTGGCGCTTGATGTTGAGACAGATGCTTTGCGTCTTAATACTCAGACGTTCAACACCAACCGATATAGGGCTGTTAAAAGATTAGATGACTACGAGGAATTAAAAAACCGTGCTCGTTTAATTAAAGAAGAATCTACTAAGAATTTAATTCCATTAATCTCTAAACTAACTTCAGCTATTGAAGCCCGTGGCGGTAAAGTATATTATGCAAAAACTATAAAGGATGCTACTTCCTACATTAAAAATGTTTGTTTAATGCATAAAGCAAAACTCGTTGTAAAATCGAAGTCGATAACCTCTGAAGAAATAGGTTTAAATTCAGTTTTGGAAAAGGCGAGAATTGAAGTTGCAGAAACAGATCTAGCTGAATTCATTTTGCAGGTTTCTAAAGAACAGCCCTCTCACAATGTAGCCCCTGCTATACACAGAAGCAGAGAAAGTATTTCCGAATTATTTAAGAGAAACTTTAAAACCGAGAAAAAGTTAGATACAGGTGAAGAACTGACCGAGTTTGCGAGAGACATCCTAAGACAAAAATTTCTTAAAGCAGACATAGGAATTAGCGGGGCTAATTTTGTTGCGGCAGAAGAAGGGTCAATATTGTTAGTTGAAAGCGAAGGAAACATTAGGCTAACCACCCAGCTTCCTGCTGTTCATATAGCTATTGCCGGTATAGAAAAGATAATTCCAAGTAAAAAGGATTTTGGTGTATTCATAGAGCTCTTGGCGGCAAGCGGTACCGGCCAGCCTCTAACATCTTATACCAATATAATAGAGCCGCCATTAGATTTGCCGGTGCTTAACCTAAACGGAAGAAATGACAGTGAAAGAGAGTTTCACTTAGTTCTTATTGACAATGGACGAATGCAAATGCGGGACGATGAAGAGTTAAAAGAAGCTCTTTATTGCATAAGATGCAGTGCTTGTATGAATTCATGTTCAAATTTTCAAACGGTAGGAGGGCATGCATTCGGCGGTGAATGTTATACGGGCGGAATTGGCGGTGCCTGGACAGTTGCGACTACCGGCAGTTTAGAAAAAGCAAGGTTTGCAGAGTTATGTACTGGATGTTCAAGGTGTGTTCCAAATTGCCCTGTCCGTATTGATATACCAAGACTCAACACAACCATAAAAAATCGTTTAATTAAAGCAGACGGGGGAGCTTCATTACAAAAATTATTTTTCGGAAATTTTTCAAAGTTAGGTAAATATTCATCTATAGTTCCCACATTAACAAATTTTATAGTCAGCCTTTCGATAAGCAAATTACTGATGGAAAAAATAGTTGGGCTTGATAAGCGCCGTCCTATTCCCCGGTTTGCTAATAAGACATTGAAGAGACAATATAAATTATACCGTAAAAGTAATAGTATACAGATTTCAGATGTATCTAAAAAAGGATTAGTTTTATTCGCAGATGTTTTTACGAATTATAATAATCCACAAGTGGGGATGGCAACAGTTCGAGTCTTTGATAAATTGGGAATACCAATTAAACTCAGCAAAATTATTGAAGATGGAAGAGCAGCTCAATCACAGGGGCTAATCGAATCTGCAAGGCAAAGTGCTATCAAACTTGCAGGGTATCTTGAAGAGATTATCAATAGCGGGAAAGAAATAATTGTCGCTGAACCAAGTGTGCTTGCACTGTTTAGATATGATTACAAAAAATTAATCAATAACGATTATCTTTTTTCAAAGCTTGAGAAGCACACTTATGATCCGATTGAATATTTAAATAAGTTACTAAACCATTCTGAGTTAGATTTGACCGGCAAAATTGAGATTAAAAATCTTAACTCAGACAAAATTTTTTACCATGCACATTGTCAATTAAAAACTATTGGGGCAGGCAATGCAGCGGTAGAATTTTTTAACAGACTGGGATTTAAAGTTGAAATATCTAATGTAGAATGCTGCGGAATGGCAGGTAGTTTCGGTTATAAAAAAGAGTACTATGAAATAAGCAAAAATATAGGGAATGAATTGATAAAGCAGATTAAAAAAGTAGAAACAAGAGATAGCGAGAAAGTTATTTTAGCAAGCGGAACATCTTGTAGAGAACAGATACGGGACGAATTAGAAGAAACTATTTACCATCCCATAGAATATTTGGAAAAAAAATTAAGATAAAGATCATTTTTTGCTTGACAGTAAGAAAAAATAATTATAGTTTCCTTAAGCCTTTTCGAAAAGGATTAAGTGATTTATAAAAAAGATATAATTACCTCTGTGAGTAACGAGGCGAAGCTGTGTTTGATATAAAAATTTGCCAATTGACTTAAAGGATTTCGAAAAGGATTGAGGGCATA
>JAJYSI010000132.1 GCA_021793635.1 Bacteroidota bacterium | reverse complement strand
ATCTTTTAACGACGATCTTGCACATTTAATAGAAGGCGGTTCAGATATCTTTCTAATGCCTTCCCGCTACGAACCGTGCGGACTAAATCAAATGTACAGCCTTGTTTATGGAACCGTCCCGGTTGTTAGGGAAACCGGCGGTCTTGCCGATACAGTCGAGCGGTTTAATGAAAAAACCGGAGAAGGTAATGGCTTTGTCTTCAAACAATATGAAGCTTCTGCCCTTATAAAGGAACTCAAAAGGGCTTTAAAGTTTTATGAAGATAAAAAAATATGGATGAAGATAATCCGTAACGGCATGAAATGCGATTTTAGTTGGAATGCATCTGCAAAAAAATATATAGAACTTTATAGAAAAATTTTGAATAACGATTAATGCCAAATGCTGCCATATTCTTTGATAGAGACGGTACGCTTAATGAAGATCCCGGCTATTTAGGAGATCCAAATAAAGTTAAATTATTTCCGGATACAGGAGAATCTCTTTCTTTATTAAAGAAAAAATTTAATTTTTTGTTTATCGTTATTTCAAATCAATCCGGAATTGCAAGAGGAATTCTTACCAAAGAAATGGTCGATGCGGTAAATTCAAAAATAAATGAACTGCTTTCCGTTTACGACACAGCAATTGATGCATTTTATTATTGCCCTTCGCATCCTGATTATAGTAGTGAAAATGATTGCTCTTGTCGAAAACCTTCGCCGGAGCTTGTCTTCAAAGCTGCAAATGATTTTAATATAGACCTTAGCAAATCATATTTTGTCGGAGATACAGTTAGCGATATTCAGTGCGGATTAAATGCCGGCTTAAAAACAATCTTAGTAAAAACCGGTTTCGGTACGGAAAGTTTTTCTATCTTGAAAAAGCAAAATATATTTCCGACTTTTGTTGCCGATAATATTAAAGATATATCTACTTTTATTCAAAAAGATTTTAGCGGAGATAAATAATTGTCCAAAAATAAATTCCTTCTCATCATAACCGGGGTAATTTCTTTAGCTTTCTATTCGTGCAGTAATAACCCAACTCCTATCGGAGCTCAATTAGTTGGCAGTGATTTAGTTAATGTGCAAGCAATAGATTCTTATGCGGATTCTTTACGTCAAACATCATCCTATTTCAAAAGCTCTGTTAATTTATCGTCATCTTCATATCTTTTCCTTGGCAAAAAAAATAATGCTCAAGCCTCTGCATTGATTAAGTTTTATGTCTCCCTCCCCGATTCAATAAATCAAGACTTAATTGCAAATAATGCACACGTAATCGCTTCGATTATTTCTTTACCTACTGGCTATACTTATGGAGATAGCAATGCGAGTCTTGATTTTAATGTTTATAAAATTACTAATGCGTGGACTTCAACAAGTTATACCGCTGATAATATTTCCTCCTTACTATTCGATCCTACAGATGTTAGTTCAAATAGATTGGTGACAGATTCATTGACTACTTTTAATATTAGCAATTCCCTCTCAACTTCTTGGCTTATTGCAGCGGCAGATTCTGTCGATTCGACTATATATGGTATTTATCTTGTTCCCACTTCCGGCTCCCAAAAAATTCTTGGTTACACTACATCTTCATCTACAACAACAACCAGTATTAGCTTGCAATTAGTAATTCAAAAACCAGGTTCTTATACGGACACAACCACTTTTTACCCGCTGCAAGATGTTAGCGTAATTACTGGAAGCCTGCCTCCTGTTAATCATGAAGATATTGTTGTCCAAGCAGGGGTAGAGATTAATTCCAAACTTTGGTTTGATATCTCCAAAATCCCGGCAAATGCAGTTATCAATTATGCCGACTTAACTTTAACAGCTGATTCATCAGCTCAACTTTTTGGAAGTACTTTTTATAATTCTCTTTTAGCTTCAAATCTGGCAGACAGCGCATCTGCTTTGCCTGATTCTTCTTCAACAAGTATGTACAATATAATGCTCTCTCTAAGCGGAAACCAATATGTCGGAAATGTTACCCCAATTGTGCAAAAATGGTTGTCGTCAAAAAACAACCAGGGATTATTATTGGAGGCTGATGGAAATTTACTTGGGTTGGAATTATTTGCTCTGAAAGGAAGTAACGCATCCAATTTGCTGTTACGCCCCCGTCTAAGAATAACTTATACAACAAGAAAGTAGTTATGATTAAAAATTTGAAAAAGATAATTTTATTGCTTCTACTCTTATCAGTTTATGCTTTCCCTCAAAGCAGCTCAAGCTACTCACGAATAGGAATTGGCGATTTAGTGTTTTCTTACTCGGCAAGAAGTATGGGAATGGGGCAGCTCGGAACATCTTTGGCAGTTCCTGACTTTACCGGTATTATTAATCCTGCCGCATGGTTTATGCTAGACAGAACCCGTTTTGAAATTGCAGTTGACGACAATAATCTCTTCTTAAGCAATAATACTCAAAGCGGAAGGCTCTCCAGCGCAATTTTTAACGGATTTACTTTAGCTTTCCCCGTCAGCGAGAAATATGGTGTTGGTGTTGCCATGGGAATTGTTCCATATTCTAGAGTAAGTTATGATGTATTACAAAGTTACCCTTCTCCTATTACAAACGTTTCTGATTATCAGCTTAATTATATCGGCAGCGGTGGTTTATCAAGAACTTTTATCGGATCTTCTTTTGAACTACCTTTTGGATTAGTTTTAGGTGCATCATTCGATTATTATTTTGGAGAGATTGATTACTCTTCACAGGTAAACTTTACAAATACTTCAAATACTTCTACCAATTATTTGAAAAGTTACAGACCAAACGGAACAGGTACAACTGTAGGTCTAATTACCCCTGATTTATCACCTGTATTAAAATCAAATACAATTTCTGACTTAAGATTAGGCCTCGCTGTAAATTATATCTCCAAACTAAATGTTGATACTATCGGAACCTCAAATTCTACATTAGGCGTTGATACAATTGGGTTCGGTTCAGCGACAATGAGTATCCCTTTAAGAATATCGGCAGGGTTAAGTATGTCGTTAAGTAAAAAGTATTTAGTCAGTCTGGATTTTCTTACTCAGCCTTGGCAAAATTATACTTATAACAATGTTAAATCACCCGAATTAAGGAATGCTTATAAAGTCAGCGCCGGATTTGAATATAGACCTTTGCTTAATCTTGGTTCCTCATTCTGGCAAGCAATTATTTGGCGCGCGGGGTTAAGCTATGAACAGACACAATATTTTGTTAATGGTACTGGAATAAATCAACTTTCTATTTCAGGAGGATTTTCGTTTCCGTTGAGTTATCAAAATACGCTCGATGTCGGTGTTCAATATTCTAATAGAGGAACAACCAATTTCAATTTAATAAAGGAAAATTCTGTAAGAGTTGATTTCGGTTTAAGCATTGGCGAGCTTTGGTTTGTCCAATCTGCGAGATAACTTTTAATAAATCTTAAAAAGCGTAAAAATTTTATGTATGATTATCTAAAAAACGACAAAGAAATCTTTGATGTTTTAAAGTTAGAAACAAAACGTCAACAAGAAAATTTAGAGCTAATAGCTTCAGAAAATTTTGTCAGCCCTTCAGTTTTAGAAGCAGCAGGTACAGTGCTAACAAACAAATATGCTGAAGGCTATCCTGGCAAAAGATATTATGGGGGATGCGAATTTGTCGATATGGCTGAAAATATAGCTCGCGAAAGATTAAAAAAACTTTTTAATGCGGAGTATGCAAACGTACAGCCGCATAGCGGTTCACAGGCAAATATGGCTGTCTTAATGACGCTCTTAAAACCGGGCGATAAATTTTTAGGATTAAGTCTAGCCCATGGCGGGCACTTAACCCACGGTTCTCCTGTAAATTTCTCCGGGCAGCTTTATCATGCAATCGGATATTTGTTAAATAAGGATTCACATCTTCTGGATTACAATCAGATTGAAGACCTTGCTAAAAAAGAAAAACCAAAACTTATTATTACCGGTGCAAGCGCATATTCGCGTGAATGGGATTATGCTAGGTTTCGTCAGATAGCCGATTCTGTCGGCGCTTTATTAATGTGCGATATGGCTCATCCCGCAGGTTTGATTGCTAAGGGGTTTCTTAACAGTCCGCTTCCTTATTGCGATGTCGTTACTTCTACTACTCATAAAACACTAAGAGGACCTAGGGGCGGAATTATTTTGATTGGTAAGGATAAAGAAAATCCTCTCGGAATTAAAACTCCCAAAGGGGATAGGTTAAAACTGATGTCTGAAATTTTTGATAGCATGGTGATGCCGGGTATTCAAGGTGGACCTCTTATGCATATTATTATGGCAAAGGCAGTTGCATTTGAAGAAGCGCTTCAAGATTCATTTAAGGATTATGCAGGACAGGTTATTAAAAATGCAAAAACGTTGGCCTCAAAGTTAAAAGGATATGGTTTTGAAATTATTTCCGGCGGAACAGATAATCATCTGATGCTAATCAACGTTAACAATAAAAATATTACCGGTAAAGAAGCAGAAAATTCTCTGGGCGCAGCTGGAATTACCGTTAATAAAAATATGATACCTTTTGACTTACGTAGCCCATTTGTGACTAGCGGAATAAGAGTTGGAACCCCTGCTGTTACAACAAGAGGGATGAAGGAAAAAGAGATGGAAATAATAGCTGAGTTTATAAACAAAGCAATTAGTAATTCCGGGAATGAAAAAGTTTTGTCTGAAATTAGAGAAGATGTGAAGAATCTTTGCTTAGCATTCCCGTTATACTCTGAATTGAATTAAACAACTAATACAAATTGGCAAAAGAAGAGTTAACAACTTATAGTCCTTCAACTGAAAAAGAAGAAAAAGAAATGACATTCCTTGAACACATTGAGGAATTAAGGTGGAGAATTATTTATTCCTTAATCGGTGTTGGCATCGGAGCTGTAATCTGTTGGATATTTGTCGATTATTTAGTGGATGATGTTTTGCTTTTGCCAGCTAGTAGAGTTGGTTTGCACCTCCAGAATTTGAAACCTTTCGGCCAACTAATGCTTTACTTTGAAGTCGCGATGGTTGGAGGATTGATATTAAGTCTACCAAATGTTTTTTATCAGTTATGGAAATTTATCTCGCCTGCTTTACGAAAGAATGAACGAAGATATATTTCGGCGATAGTCGCGTTCTCTACACTTTGTTTCTTACTTGGAATTGTCTTTGCATATTTTATTATGCTGCCTTATTCATTGAAATTTGTATCGCAATTTGGTTCAAAAAACATAACCAATGATTTTGCGATTGATGAGTATATGACAATAATTCTAAGTATTATGCTCGGCGCTGGTCTTGTCTTTGAACTTCCAATGATTTCCTTCTTCTTAACAAAACTTGGTATCTTGACTCCTCAATTTATGCGTAAATACCGAAGGCATGCAATCGTAATTATTTTTATTGCAGCTGCTTTTCTTTCTCCCGGGACAGACCCGGTTTCTCAAATAATCCTTGCGGTTCCGTTGATTGTGTTGTATGAAATAAGCATTATAATTTCAAAATATTCCAGAAAAAAATCTTGATTATAAAAGGACTATCAGAAATTAGCCTGCCAATAAAATCAGAGCTTGAATCTTTCGACGAACTATTTAAAGAGTCGATTCGTTCAAAAGTTGCTCTGGTTGATTTAATAGCGCGCTATATTATCCGCCAAAAGGGGAAGAAGATAAGACCGCTCCTTGTCTTGTTATCTGCAAAAGTTGTTGGTAATATTAATGAACGTACGTACCGCGGCGCTGTGTTAGTTGAGCTTCTTCACACTGCAACTTTAGTACATGACGATGTTGTAGATAATGCCGATAAAAGACGTGGCTTCTGGTCAATCAATGCAATCTTTAAAAATAAAATTGCTGTTCTGATGGGCGATTATCTTTTATCCCGTGGTCTTATGATTGCGATTGAAGGGAAGGACTATGATTTTTTAGAGGTAATGACGAGAACTGTAAAAAGAATGTCCGAAGGTGAACTACTGCAAATTCGTAAGACAAGGAAGCTTGATATCGATGAAGACACTTATTTCAAAATAATTTCTGACAAAACTGCGTCTCTTCTTGAAACTTGCTGTCAGATAGGAGCGCTCAGCGGTTCAGATAACGGTAGTTATCACGAAGCAATGAAAATATTCGGTGGGTCAATCGGAATAGCTTTTCAAATTCGAGATGATATTTTAGATTACGAAGGAAATTTTAGTATCACAGGTAAACCGGTAGGCGGCGACATAAAAGAAAAAAAAATAACACTTCCATTAATTTATTCGCTTAGCAAGGTTTCAAAAAATGAAGCTTCCTCTATCAGAAAAAAAATAAAAAATGGGAATAAGAACGAAAGCGTTAAAGAAATTATTGAATTCGTTAGACAAAATAATGGAATAAATTATGCCGCCGAAATTGCCCAAAAATATTCTCTTAAAGCTAAGGAAGCATTAAAAATTCTTCCCGATTCGCAAAGTAAAATTGCTCTTGAAGCTTTAGTTGACTTTGTTATCGAACGGAAAAATTAAAACCCATCTTTTGTGGGTGAATATTTTTTATTCTTTTCGAATCTCTTCTTTATAATCAAAACCTTTTACCGGTTCTCTTAAAGTTAAAACAGGGCAGGGAGCTTTTCGCACAACTTTTTCTGCGGTGCTTCCGAAAAGAATATGTTCCATTCCGGTATGACCGTGAGTGGAAATTATTATTAAATCAATTTTTTCTTCTGAAGCGGTTTCAATGATTTCGATAAATGGCTTGCCGGTTTTAACAATAGTGTTTACTTTGATTTCATGTGGGATTTCTTTTTTTGCAAGCTTTTCAAGCTCTTCAACCGCTCGTTTATCCATTTCCAGGTCTACAGATGGAATTGCGATTTGACCCATGCTGAAATCAGGCGGGTAAATTACCGGCTCAACTACATAAATTAAATAAAGCTCGGCTCCGAATATTTTTACAAAGTCTACGGCATACCTGAGTGAGTTTTTAGAGTAGTCAGAAAAATCAATTGGTACCAAAACTTTTTCTATTTTAAGTTCCATTTTTATTCTCCTATATTATTTTTTTGTTGCTCTTTTATTGAAAGAAAATCATCATCCATCTTTCTTAAGCGGTAAGTTATAATTTGTAGAACGCCTTTCAAAATTTTAATCCCCTTTTGAGGGTATTTTTCAATAAACTCATCCAGGTCGGGTTTAAATATAACCGCGATTTTTGTATCTGTCTTTGCAATTGCTGAAGCAGATCTTTTTTCACCGTCGATCAATGCAAGTTCACCAAAAAAATCTCCCTTAAATAATGTAGCAAGAAGTAGCCCTTCGTTTTCAGATGTAAATTTTTTAATCGTAACTTCGCCGTTCCGGATGATGTACAATCCTAAACCCGGATCGCCTTGAGAAAAAATATATTCCCCGGCAATATAACTTCTGTTGTTGATCAATTTGGAAACCAGCGATAAGTCTTTTTTACTCAATTCCTTAAACATAGGAATGGCTTGAAGGCTTTTTTCAAGGTCAGATTTTTCCGTAGGTGTATTAAAAATATTAGACCAGACACTGCTATGAACTACATTTCCATTTTTATTTGCCATAATATCCTCTATTGAAAAATTCCGGATTCGGCAACACGCCACATTTTTTGGCATGGGAATCTGTTTTCGTAAAGCGCGCGTCCTATTATTACCGAATCAACTCCGAGTGGTAATAAATTTTGAACATCCATAAGTTCATCTTTGTTCCTAATTCCGCCGGAGTGAGTAACTTTTTTCCTGGTTATTTCTGCAACATCTTTTGTGTAAGTCAAATTTGGACCGCCAAGAACGCCGTTACGCAATACATCCGTTACAATAAATCTTTCAATTCCGATGGCTGACATTTTTTTTGAAAAATCTTTATAATGAATTCCGGTTTTTACTTGCCTGCCTTTGATTACAATTTCGTCATCTATAATATCAAGTGCAATAGAAATTTTTGCCGGTCCGTATTTCTCAAATACTGAAATAAAATCGGCTGGAGATTCTATAGCCATTGTACTTAAAATAAGACGGCTGATTCCTAAATCCATAATCATTTTTACATCTTCTAACGACCTTATCCCGCCCGCAAATTCAACAGGGATAATCACCGAAGAACAAATTTTTTCAATTATAGAAAAATTATTTCTGCTATGGTCGGCGGCTGCGTCAAAATCTACTACG
>JAJYSI010000131.1 GCA_021793635.1 Bacteroidota bacterium | reverse complement strand
TTGTTTTGCAGGCAATGACCAGACTATTCTGATGGTGGCAAATGCAAATAATAATTATGTAGCACTTTTTAACATTAGCAAAAAAGGGAAATCAAAAAGCCTCGGATTTATTCCCACCGGTTGGTACCCCACTGCAATAAAATATATTTCACAGACAAATGAAATCGCTGTAGCCGATGGTAAAGGATTAAGCTCACTTCCAAATCCCGAAGGACCCAAACCTGGAGTAAGGGAATCAAAAGTAAAACAGTACATCGGGGTTTTATTTAATGGGACGGTATCGATTATTAAATTTCCAAACAATAAAATTCTTGCCGGTTACAGCAAGAAGGTTTATGAGAACACTCCGTACATTTCAAAAGAAAAAAATTGGATAGGAATCCAAGACGTAATCCCGGACAAACAAGATTTGGTAAGGAGTAAAAAAATACAACATGTTTTTTATATCATAAAGGAAAACAGAACTTACGATCAAGTATTTGGAGATTTACCCGAAGGAAACGGAGACAGCTCACTCTGTTTCTTTCCCAGAAATATTACACCAAATCAACATAAGCTAACTGAAGATTTTACTCTATATGATAATTTTTACGATGACGCCGAAGTGAGCGCGAGTGGGCATAACTGGTCAACTGCTGCATATGCAACAGATTACGTGGATAAACTTTGGCCGGTTAATTATGGAGGGCGGGGACAGCAGTATAATTTTGAAGGCGGCTCTGCGATTGCTGCTCCGTCTTCAGGATATATTTGGAACGATGTTATCAATCATAAACTTACCATGAGAAACTACGGTGAGTTTGTTGAGAAAAAAAACGGGATATATGCTGCAAGGGATTCCGATTTGAATGAATTTACTAGTCATATTTATCCGGGTTGGGATTTAAATATCAGCGATGTTTATCGATACGAGCAATGGGAAAAGGAATTTGACGAATACGTGAAAGGAGATTCACTTCCTGCTTTTACTTTGATGCGTCTTCCAAATGATCACACATATGGAACAAAAAGAGGTGCTTTAACACCACAGGCTTACGTGGCAATAAATGATTACGCCGTTGGATTGATAGTTCAAAAAATTTCAAGTAGTAAGTATTGGAAAAATTCAATCATATTTATTTTGGAAGATGATGCACAGGATGGTTCTGATCACGTTGATGCTCACCGTTCAACGTTGCTTGTTATCAGTCCTTATATAAAGCGCCATTATGTAGATCATACGATGTATTCCACCTCCAGCGTTTTGAAAACAATTGAATTGGTCCTGGGTTTACCGCCGATGACTCAGTTCGATCTATCGGCTACGCCAATTTTGTTTTCCATTACAGACACACCTGACTTAAAGGCATACTCTGTTATAAATCCCGAAATAGATATCAACGTAAAAAATACAGCTGAGGCTTATGGTTCAAAGAAATGCGATCACCTCAATTTTACTCGAGAGGACGCAGTACCGGAAGATGAGTTTAATGAAATACTGTGGAAAGCAATTAAGGGAAAAGATACGCCCATGCCTGCACCGGTTCATAGTGCATTTGTAAGGGTAAAAGAAGATGAAAAGGACAACGATTAATTTTTAATTTAATTTCCTTTAAAACATAATTTATAGAAAAAATTTTATCCTCGCATTTTATCAAGTAACTCATTCAGTCGTATAACTTCATGTGCGTTAAGCGAGGATATCTTTGCAATTACTTCATCATCATGGTTATCAATCTCTTTCAGCAATTCCAATCCCTTTTGGGTGATTATCACGTCTACTTTCCTTCTTTCATGGGGACAAACTTTTCTGTCTATCAAATTTTTAATCCGGAGCTTTTCAACAATCCTAGAAGCATCAGACATTTTGTCAAGCATTCTTTCTTTAAGTAGCTTGATTGTCGTAGGATTTGGATACTGTCCTCTTAATATTCTAAGAATATTAAATTGCTGCAATGTTATTTCATACGGCTTTAAAAGGTCAATTTGATAATTTACTAACCAGTTATAAGTATAAATTAGATTTACGGTAGCTTTGTGAAATTCTGTTTTGAACGATTTCTGGGATATTTCTTCTTCTAGTTTCATATTTAAAATATTGTTTTGTTACCTTTGGAAACATTTCGTAGATTAAATTAATACACAAGCGCGGCAAGCCGCAATTTTGAATTATGAATTTTGAATGAAACGCAATGAAATTTATCATAAGAATATCTTGACATAAAAAATAAAGATTAAAATGGCAATACTATAGGAACTTCTATTAATACAAACTCACTTCCAGTCGAAGTTGATATTTCAAAATTGTCAGTTTCGTAAATTCCGGCGGCATCTCTTTCGTTTAGCTCATCACCATCAAGATAAATTTTCCCTTTTATTACAAATAAATATACACCGTTTCCTTTATATGAAAAATTATAGAGCAAGCTTTTTCCTACATCTAATTTTCCAAGAGAAATTGCAGCTGTCTGGTGAATATAAAGGGTATCCTCTGATTTTGTCCCGGAAACTACTTTTAGCAAACCATTATTAATTTCTTCCATTGGAAAAGCTTTTTGATCATATCGGGGTGTAATATTTCTTTCTTTGGGAATAATCCACAGTTGAAGAAGATTGACATGATCTATCCTGGAATGATTAAATTCGGAATGTAGAATTCCGGTTCCGGCAGACATTACCTGGATTTCTCCAGGTTTAATAACAGAGCCGGAACCTGAGCTGTCTTTGTGCTCAAGTTCTCCGTGAAGCATTATGGTAATTATCTCCATGTTATTGTGCGGGTGCTTCCCGAAACCTTCACCCGGTTCAATAATATCATCATTCAAAACACGCAATAATCCGAAGCCCATTTTTTTAGGATTATAATATTCAGCAAAGCTAAAGCTAAACTTACTATGCAACCAACCATGTTCAGCGATTCCCCTTTCGTCTGCCTTTTGTATTATCTTTTTCATGTCAAGTACTTATGATTTGAAATTATAAATTTCTCTAGTCATTCTTTCTTTCAGAGAAATCTCCAAAATTATATCTTTATATACCAGTTCATGTAGGATGGCTTCTTTTCTACCTGAGCTATTTATTTTTAGTTACTTCAACATCAAATACTAAATTGATATTTTTTCCTACAATTGCACCGCCTGTCTCCATAAGTGCATTCCACTGTAAATTATAATCGAAACGATTTAATGTCCCAATTACCTTAAATCCAGCTCTATTTAGTCCCCATGGGTCCACGATTTGACCGTTATAAGTAACTTCAAGCTCAATTGGTTTGGTAATATCTTTAATAGTTAGGTTTCCGACCAATTTATACTTTTCATCATTGACTTTTTTGATTGATGTGCTTTTGAACGTAATCTTTTCGAACTTTTCGACATCAAAAAAATCTGCGCTTCTTAAATGATTATCCCGGTCTACAATGCCGGTATCAATACTTTTTGCGTCGATCAATACATTAATATCTGCCTCAGAAAAATCTTCGTTGGCATTTGAAATTTCTAAATTAAAACTATTAAATTTCCCCGCTACCTCTGAAATGATAAGATGACGAACCGAAAATTGAATTTTGGTATGTGCGGCATCTACCGTCCACGAGCTTTTTGTTGTATTGTCCATTATTTAACTCCTAAAAATTATTATCAAAATTTATTTACATAAGAAATATATGCAACAACATCTAATGTTACAACAACAGTTGCAATAACGCATATAGTTTGTGATTTCCGTCATGATTTCCTTTTATAGGATTGAATTTAGGTTAGACACAATTATGAGGGGTAAATTTATTTGGAATCTTTTTACTTTGATTGGGAGGTCGGGTTTGGAATCACTTTTGTTTAAACAATTTTTGCTTTTCAGTTTTTTTTAACCCATCAATGATCAAATTATATGAATCATCTATCCACCCCAGAATAAGTTTATTTGGGATAGCGCTTTCAAGGAGAATCGTATTCCAGTGCATTTTATTCATATGATAACCCGGTGTAACAGCTGAATAATGCTCTCGTAATTCAACCGCTTTTTCCGGATCGCATTTTATATTTATGCTTACCGGCGGATTTATATTTGCGATAAGAAAAATTTTCCCCATTACTTTATAAACGGGGGTATCTTCGTCAAACGGAAGGCTTTCAGTAGCGCCTTTCTTATTTAAGCAGTATTCTCTGACAGTTTCTAAATCCATTACTAATTAAATTATTTCTTTGTCTTATCTAAATATCTCGCAGCATCTTTTGCAAAATAAGTTAAAAACATATCGGCGCCTGCGCGTTTAATTGCGACTAAAGATTCAATCATCACTCTTTCTTCATCAATCCAACCGTTAATGCCTGCAGCCTTTATCATTGCGTATTCACCGCTTACCTGGTAAGCACAAGTCGGCATTCCAAATTTATCTTTTACTTGACGTATAATATCAAGATAAGGACCTGCTGGTTTCACCATAACGATATCAGCGCCTTCTTCGATGTCAGTTTCAACCTCCCGCAAAGCCTCGTTTGCATTAGCGCTATCCATTTGATGAGAACGCCTATCTCCAAATGCCGGTGTGGAATCCGCCGCTTCTCTAAAAGGACCGTAATAACCGGAAGCAAATTTCGCAGCATAGCTTATAATCGGAATTTTAGTGAAACCCTTATAATCAAGCGCCTTTCTGATTGCGGCAATTCTTCCGTCCATCATGTCGGAAGGAGCAATAATATCTGCACCTGCTTCCGCATGTGAAACAGCTTCCTTAGCAAGCAATGAAACTGTTTCATCATTTAAGATTTCTTCACCGTTAAGCAAGCCACAGTGACCGTGAGAAGTATATTCACACAAACAAACATCGGTTATTACCAGGAGATTATTTATCTCTGCTTTGATTGCCCTGATTGCTCGTTGAATTATACCGTTTGGGTCATAAGCTTCGGAGCCTTGTTCGTCTTTATGTTCCGGTATACCGAATAAAATTATTCCGGGGATACCAAGTGCGGCAACTTCCTTGCATTCTTCGACCAAAGTATCGATTGAAAATTGAAAAACTCCGGGCATTGACTTAACCGGATTTTTAACTTTTGTTCCCGGTACAACAAAGAGTGGATAAATTAAATCATTTTTTGATAATTCAGTTTCACGAACTAAATCTCTTACGAGAGGATTATAACGAAGTCGTCTTAATCTTTTAGTTGGATAATTTGCCATAATAAACTTTCTCTTAGCACTTTTTTATCACATAGGAAAATTCCTACTCCTATAAGATATGTATTGCTAAGTATTTTTAAGAATTATTTTTTATAAGAAATTACTCACAATCCGTTCAACCTCAAAAACAGTTTCGGAAATTTTTTCCTTATCCTTGCCGCCGGCTGTAGCTAAATGCGGTCGTCCGCCACCGCCACCGCCTACAAGCTTTGCAAGTTCGCCGACAATCTTTCCAGCACTAAGTTTTTTTTCTTTTATCAGATCATCTGATACAACACAAACAATGCCTGCCTTGCCTTCAATTTCAGAGAATAAAACAGCAACGCCGGATTTTATTTTATTCCTTATTTCATCTCCGAAAGATTTAAGCTCATCCATATTTTCTGCGCTGACTATTGCTTTATAAATTTTGATACCAGTTAATTCAGACGGGGATGAAAGAATGCTACTAAGCTGCCCAAGTTTATCATGAAGCTTAAAATCTGCAATTTCTTTTTCTAATTTCTTTTTAACTTCAAGAAGATCTAAGACTTTTTCATCGAACCGTCTAAGATGTTCTATTTGAGAATGAATATATTTTTCAACGCCCGCACCCGTAATTGCCTCAATTCTTCTAATGCCGCTTGAAATGGATGATTCACTAATAATTTTGAAAAGCCCAATTTCAGATGAATTTTTTACATGTGTACCTCCGCAAAATTCCAAACTGAAATCACCGAATTGAACAACGTTTACAAAGTCACCATATTTATCGCCGAAGAACATAAGGGCGCCCATTTTCTTAGCTTCATCAAAAGATACATTGCGGTGATGTTGAAGCGGAATATTTAGTCTAAGCTGTTCATTAACTAAAGTTTCAATATCTCTTATTTCGCTTTCGGATAATTTTGCGAAGTGAGAAAAATCGAAACGAAGCCTATCCGGACCTACATAAGATCCGGCTTGCTGCACATGCGTACCTAAAATCTTTCTTAAAGCGGCATCAAGAAAATGAGTCGCAGAATGATTGCGCATAATGTCCCAACGGCGTGTTTCATCGATACTGGCAATTACTTCGGTGCCGGGTATTAATTGACTATCAGTCTCGTTTTCAATTACATGAATAATTTTATTATCAACTTTTGTTACATCTATTACCTTAAACTGATTAGCTTCAACCAAAATAGTTCCGGTGTCATCTATCTGCCCGCCGGCTTCAACATAGAAAGGAGTTTTGTTTAGAATGATAAAATCATTCCCGTCTTCTTTTTTTCTTCCGATAATTTTTGATTTTGAAGAAAAATTATCGTAACCAATAAATTCCGATTTCTCATTTGGAGGTAAATCAAAAGAGTCAAGATTATTAATTGAAATATTTACCGAAGCAAACTTATCCTTTGAGGCTTCTCTTGCGCGTTGTTTTTGCTCACCCATTAATTTGTCGAACCCTTTTTCATCAAGAGAAAATCCTTTTTCCTTTGCCATTACATTAGTAAGATCAACCGGGAAGCCGAAAGTATCGTACAGCTTAAAAATTTCTTCACCGGGAATTACTTTTGAATTTGAAGCAGTGAGTTTTTTAATCACCTCTTCAAACAATTCGATTCCGTGATCGAGAGTTGCATTAAAACTTTCTTCTTCGGCATGAATAACCTTTTCAACATAGCTTTGTTTCTCTTTTATTTCTGGAAAAACATTTCCCATTGATGAAGTAACGACCTCAACGAGCTTAAAGAGAAAAGGCTTATTCAAATTTAATTTTCTTCCATAACGGGCAGCACGTCGGAGGATTCGCCTAAGTACATAACCTCGACCGTCATTGCCGGGAACGGCGCCATCGGTTATTGCAAAAGTAAGTGTTCTAATATGATCGGCAATTACGCGCATAGGAATTTTATCTTCGTCATTTTCATATTTGATCCCGGATAATTTTGAAACGGCATTTATCAACGGCATAAAAACATCTGTATCATAATTTGAATTTTTCTTTTGCATCACCGCGCATACACGTTCAAATCCCATTCCGGTATCAACGTGTTTTGCAGGAAGCTCGTGCAGATTTCCATTTTCATCGCGATTGTATTGGATAAAGACGAGATTCCAAATTTCAATACACTCCGGCACGCCGGCATTAACGAATTTAGGGTTATCAAAATCTTCGCTAAGATTTATATGAATTTCAGAACAAGGACCGCATGGTCCCGTTTCACCCATTTCCCAAAAATTATCTTTCTCATCAAATCTTAAAATGTGTTTGGGGTTGATGTCTGTTTTTGATTTCCATAGCTCAAATGCTTCGTCATCTTTTCTGTAAACCGTAGCCCACAATCTCTCTTTTGGTAACTTCCAGACTCCTGTCAATAACTCCCACGCCCATTCAATCGCTTCGGGTTTATAGTAATCGCCAAAAGACCAGTTGCCGAGCATTTCAAAAAAGGTGTGATGGTAGGTGTCATGTCCGACCTCTTCAAGATCGTTATGCTTTCCGCTTACGCGGATACATTTTTGAGTATCCGCTGCACGCTTATATTCGCGCGTTCCAGTTCCCAGGAAAACATCCTTAAATTGATTCATACCTGCATTGGTAAAAAGAAGAGTAGGATCTTCAAAAGGCACAACAGGTGAGGAATGAACAATTTTATGCTGTTTGTTTTGAAAAAAATCTAAGAATTGTTGTCTAATTTCAGTTGAGGTCATCTTTTTCTAGTCTCTAAATTTTTAATTGTAAAGATAAGAAAAACAGCGGTTAGCATAAATACAAATAAGTTAAAAATTATGAAAGTAATAACAGATTAGTAAAAAAATTCAAGAGATAAATTACTTGTTTTATTGCCGTATAAATCTTTGTTATTTATGTCAAGATATTTTTTATAATAGAATCCGGCTTTTTGGCATCGTAACTTCTTATAACGTATATTATAGGAAAATAATACGAAAGAGGCAAGATAATGAAACAAATCCGTACGTTTGGAACGTTTTTTTGTTTGATTGCAGTAGCTGCATTTATCTTCAATG
>JAJYSI010000130.1 GCA_021793635.1 Bacteroidota bacterium | reverse complement strand
CAACTGCATATCCACTGCGCGGAGGAATTGCGCATTTTGTCGGATTGCTTTACAAACAATTATTACAAGAAAATGAAGTTAAGGTGATTACTTTCAAGAGGCAGTATCCTTCAATTTTATTTCCTGGAAAATCTCAACTAGAAACCGGCGATACAACTGAGAAAATTGATTCCGAAATATTAGTCGATTCGGTAAATCCGTTGAATTGGATTAAAGTCGGCTTGAAGATAAAAAAGGAAAAGCCTGACCTCTTAATTTTTAAATATTGGATGCCTTTCTTCGCTCCTTGTTTCGGAACAATTTCCAGAATAGCAAAAAAGAATTCCGTAACCAAAGTATTAACGATCTGCGACAACGTAATTCCGCATGAGAGAAAACCCGGAGATATTGTTTTTACAAAATATTTTTTCAAAGCGGTGGATTATTTTGTTTTGCTCTCTGAGAAAGTCCGGAAAGATCTTTTGAGTATTAATACTGCGTCAAAGAATAGAATTTTACCTCATCCGATCTATTCCAATTTTGGTTTACCAATTGATAAACATGAAGCCCGAAATCATCTGAAACTTAAAGACGGCAAATTGATTTTATTCTTCGGTTTCATCCGGGATTACAAAGGACTTGATATACTTTTCAATTCTCTTAATATTTTGAAGAATGAAATTGACTTGAAATTAATTGTTGCCGGTGAATTTTATTCTAACCGGGAAAAATATTTGAAGCTTGCCGATGATCTTGAGTTAAAAGAAAATTTATTATTATTTACGGATTTTATTCCTACTTCGGAAGTAAAGTATTATTTTTCGGCTGCGGATTGTGTTATATTACCTTATCGGGATGCAACCCAAAGCGGTATTGTTCAGATTGCCATGAACTTTAGAAAACCGGTTATTGCAGCAAATGTCGGCGGGCTTGGTGAGGTAATTGGAGACGGCAAAACAGGTTTTATCGTTGAGAAAGAAAACCCGGAAGCTTTGGCAAACGCAATAAAGAAATTCTATCTAGAAAATAAGGAAGAAGAATTTATAAAAAATATTTCTGCGGAAGTTGAAAAATACTCCTGGAAAAGTTTTGTAAATGGAATTTATCAGTTGGTAAAATAAAAATAGGTAACCATAAAACTAAATGTTTGATAATTGCTGAAAACAATATGGCAATTTCATTTTTAATTTTGAATTTTTAATTGTAACAGTGTATTACGATCCTATAAAAGATATATTTGCAAGTTTAATCCGAAAATTTCCCACGCTTAGAATTTTATTCTACAAATTGCTGGATGTAATGTTCTTGCGCTCATGGTACGTCCGAAGAGAGCTTAGAAACCTGAGAGAAATTTTCGGAGAAAAAGAGATTTCAATTTACGATGCCGGTACCGGCTACGGACAATATTCATACTTTATGGCGAGGAAACTTCAGCCGAATAATATTTATGCAATCGACGTAAAAGAAAAATGGATAAACGACTGTAAAGAATTTTTTCGGAAAAGAAATTATAATAAAGTAGAATTTGGAATTGAAGACCTTACGGAAATAAATCATAAGGAAAGATTTGATCTAATAGTTTCAGTCGATGTAATGGAACATATTGTTGAAGATGTAAAAGTCTTTCAAAATTTTTATAGAGCGCTAAAGCCGGGAGGTTATTTGTTAATAAATACTCCGTCTATTTACGGCGGCAGCGACGTTCATGATGACAGTGAAGAAAGTTTTATTGGCGAGCATGCAAGGGAAGGATATTCATTTCAAGATTTGGAATCAAAGCTGACCCCGCTTGGTTTTAAAGTCTACCGTTCCCGTTATACCTACGGTTTCTGGGGTGATAAAGCATGGCGTCTCGGCATTAAATACCCTATGCAGATGCTGAACAAATCAAAAATATTTTTTATAGTTTTACCCTTGTATTATCTGGTAACACTGCCTTTTACATTTTTAATGATGTATATGGATTATTCCGGTGAAAATAAAGTCGGTGCCGGAGTCAATTATATAGTAAGAAAATAATTTTATAAACTTTAACCTCATACAAATGGTGGCTGGATGGCAAAGACATTAAAGAACATTAAGCAGAAGAAAGCAGAAGAGACACCGTTCTCAAAATTTAAATTGGAAGATATACTTCCACAAAAGTATCATTTGCTGGCAGTGATACTTGTAATCATAATACTCTTTCTTGCGTTCTTAAATCCGCTTTACTTTGGCGGAAAGACTTTTGAATCCGGAGATATTATTTCCAGCCGAAGTATGGAGCCTTACATATTAAATCATAAAGACGGCTTCACACTCTGGAATCCATTAATATTTTGCGGAATGCCTGCATACGCAATAGGAACAAGTACTGTTTGGTTTAATGTTATTGCAGATATCTATAACGCAGTTCGTGATGTTTACACCGGAATATTTTCAGTTCATTACGTAACCTGGACATTCTTCCTTATTCTACTCGGCATCAATTCTTTTTTATTTATGAGGTATCTTACTAAGAATACTCTCGTAAGTCTTTTTACTGCAGTTGCAACTTCTTTTAGCACCGGCATAATTGTCTTCCTATATATCGGGCATGTAACAAAACTTACTTCATTGTGCATGTTTCCGCTTGTATTTCTTCTGCTTTTAAGGATGAGAGGGAAAATTAAGCTTATAGATTTTCTACTTCTAATTATTACAATTCAATTAATGCTTCAGGGTTTTCATGCGCAAATAATTTTTTACACATTTTTCTCAGTTGCGTTATACTTTATTTATTTCTTTTTAATAGCACTTGTAAAAAAAGAAAAAGACATCCAGGCTAATCTTTTAAAGACGGCAGGATTATTTGCCGTTGCAGCAATCGTTGCACTATTAATTCAAGCAGATAACCTAACACAGATTTATCAATATACTCCGTACTCAACTAGAGGCGGAAAGAGCATTGTGGAAAATGGTGTTAGTGTTGAAAATTCTTCTTCATCTGAATATTATGATTATCATACAATGTGGTCATTTTCTCCTGGTGAAGTTTTAACTTTTATTGTTCCTTCTTATTACGGATTCGGAGGTTCAACTTATCAAGGCTCTTTATCAAATGATCAGGCGGTAGATGTAAATACTTACTTTGGGCAGATGCCTTTTGTAGATGTTGCAATGTATATGGGTGTAATAGTTTTCTTCCTTGGATTGTTTGCGCTATTAACTCGGTGGCGTGAACCGCTGGTTCAATTCTTCGGAATATTGGCATTCGTTTCATTGTTAATTTCTTTCGGCAAAACTTTTCCGGTTTTATTTAATTTGCTTTTCTATCATCTTCCGTACTTTAATAAATTCCGCGTACCTTCTATGATTTTAGTTCTTGTGCAGCTAAGCTTTCCGATACTTGCAGGTTTTGGTCTGATGAAAATAATCTCATTAAAGCAATTCAGAGATTTAAGAACAATTAAAATTATAAAAAATTCTGCTTTCGTCTTCGGTGGTTTATTTATTATTTCTATGCTGCTTAAAGGATCGGTTTCAGATTGGTTTGTAGGAAGAGTGAGTGATTATACTGCAGGCATTCAACAGTCACAGCCTCAAATGGCTCAGCAGTTCACGGCGTTATCCTCCTATATGGCGGATATGTTTACAGGAGATTTGTTGATTGCATTTGCTCTGCTGGCAATTACCTTCTGGCTTGCTTATTCATATATCAATTCAAAAATTAGCCGGGACATTTTTGTTACTGCAGTTATTGCACTTACAATTTTTGATCTTTTTAGAATTGATTCACGCGATGAAAAGTATGTTGATAATCCTGACATTAAGAATATGTTTAATCCGCCTGATTATGTTACCGCAATTAAAAATCAACATAATAAAGAACCTTTTAGGATGCTGAACATAAAGCAAGATCGTTCGCTCGGCTCACTCAACAACAATTCAAACTATAATGCTTACTTTATGCTGGAAGATTTCTACGGATATTCTGCTATTAAGCCTCGAGGTTATCAGGATTTAATGGATGTTGTCGGTCCCGTTAATGAAACTCTCTGGCGTATGTTAAATGTAAAATACATCGTTTCTGATCAGCAGATTCCTTACCCGGGATTCCAATCAATTTATCAGCAGGGTAAAGAATATGTTTACAAAAATAATGATGCACTTCCGAGAGCATATTTTGTTGATAGTGTTAAATCAGAGCCGGACTTGGAAGTTCTTAATGAAATTAAAACTAATTCCTTTGATCCTAAAAATGTTGCCTTTGTCGATGTTAAATTTCCTCAGGTAAATAGACCGGATTCATCAGATTATGCCAACATTACTGAATATAAAGATGAAACACTAAAATTAAATGTTAAAGCCACTGGAAATAATTTTCTTTTCTTTGGTGATACGTATTTGCCGGTAGGCTGGAAAGCTTATATTGACGGAAAGAAAACTGAGATATATAAAACGAATCATGATTTCATGGGAATTGTTGTTCCAAACGGCATTCATAAAGTTGAATTTGATTATGCCCCGACCACTTTTTACATTAGTAAATACACAGCACTGACTTTAAGCTCATTAGTTGTTCTTGGAGTAATAATTATTAGTCTTTTTGAAATTAAAAAATCAAAGAAGTTGAAAGCAGCAATAGAAAGTTAGGAAAAATAGTTATGAAGAATTTTGGAATTACCGGAGTTGCCGGTTACATTGCACCGAGGCATCTTCAAGCAATTAAGGATACTGGTAATAATTTAATTGCAGCTATGGACCCACACGATTCGGTTGGTATATTGGATAGATATTTTCCACATGCAGCCTTCTTTACTGAGTTTGAAAGATTTGACAGACATCTTGAAAGATTAAGAAGAACATCATCTGAAGAAAAGATTAATTACCTTACCATCTGTTCTCCGAATCATCTTCATGATGCTCATATAAGGTTAGCTTTGCGGCTTAATGCCAATGCAATTTGCGAAAAGCCGCTGGTACTTAATCCATGGAATCTTGATGCACTACATGAACTTGAGAAAGATTCGGAAGGCAAGGTTTATACTATTCTTCAACTTAGAGTTCATCCGTCTCTTATTGAGCTTAAGAACAAGTTAGATCTTGAAAAACAAAAGAAGCATGATGTAGTATTAACTTACATAACGTCGCGCGGTCCGTGGTATAAATTCTCTTGGAAAGGTGATCATCATAAGAGCGGAGGAATTGCAACCAACATCGGAATCCACTTCTTTGATTTATTGATGTGGTACTTTGGAACAACTCAAAAAGTTGAGGTTCATTATTCTTCCGATGATAAAATGTCGGGCTTTATTGAATTGGAAAATGCAAATGTAAGATGGTTTCTTTCTATTGATAGAAATGATTTGCCGGATGATGTTGTAAAAAACGGCAAGACAACTTTCCGTTCAATCCGTGTTGATGATAAAGAAGTTGAGTTCACCGAAGGCTTCACTGATCTTCATACAAAAGTATACAGCGAAACGCTGGAAGGAAGAGGATTCGGAATAGAAACTGCCCGTCCTTCGGTTGAGCTTGTTCAAAAAATAAGAAATGAAAAGATTACTCTTAAACCGACAGTACTTCATCCTTTTGCAACAAAGATTTTAGGAGCATAATAATATGAATGAAGAAAAGAAATTTTTTGTGCACGAATCGTCTTACGTCGATGAACCGTGCGAAATTGGAGAAGGAACAAAGATCTGGCATTTCTGTCATGTTCAAAAGAATGCAAAGATTGGGAAGAATTGCGTGTTCGGTCAAAACATAAATGTTGCAAACAACGTAACGATTGGAAACTTCTGTAAGATACAAAATAATGTTTCGATATATGAAGGTGTAACTCTGGAAGATTTTGTCTTCTGCGGACCATCGATGGTTTTTACAAACATTCTTGATCCGAAGTGTAAATATCCTCAAGTAGGTGCGCAATATTATAAAAATACTCTGGTAAAAGAAGGCGCATCGATTGGTGCTAACGCAACTATAGTTTGCGGACATACAATTGGCAAGCATGCAATGATTGGTGCCGGTGCAGTAGTAACCAAAGATGTTCCCGATTATGCTCTAGTTGTCGGTAATCCCGGAAGAGTCGTAGGCTGGGTAAGCGAAGCGGGAAAGAAGTTGAAGTTTGATGAAAACGGAATTGCGTATTGCGAAAAGTCAAAGAAGAAATATTTATTTAAGGATGGAACAGTTAGGGAAATTAATTAATTACCCATTAGTAAATTAAAAACTGAAGTTGTAGAAGAGAATGGTGTTGTCTCCTTGAAGATTTTTTATTTGTTTTTGCTTTACAAATTTAATCTTTTTGAGGGGCACCTTCCTTTTTCTTTTTATACAAATTTATGGACTTAACTCACATTCAGTCTGTAAAAATTCTACTTTTCAGTAACCTTTGCTGATAATTCTCCCCTCCAGACAATCCTCATGAAAGTACGGGGAAGAAAAACCCAAATTTTATTGAGAGAGAAATTTAAAAATTTTAGTATCGGATTATTGCTTTTGATAGTTTCAAAATCATGACCGTCTCTATTCAAATAGAAAAGCCCGTAAAATAATTTCGAGAATGGTTCCTTTCTATAATTTTTTTGAAGCAGATTATAGTTCCTCTTCTAGTGACTGTCCATTTGTGCGCGATTGAAGGAAGAAAAAATTCAGTCAGTGGACCCGGCGTTTCAATGTAGCCGCTTTTAGCAACTCTTTTTAATTCGGAACAAAATATTACCGGGTCGTCTATGTGTTCGCCAATGTGGGATGCAATTACAAAATCAAACTGCTTATCCTCGAAGGGCATAGATAGTGCATCGCCTATAATTAATTGCTTGTCCTCCGGAGTTTCAACTTTGTCAACAGTGCGGTGAATTGTCTCACCCATATATTTTTCTAAAATTACATTTGCTCTGCGGTTCGGTTGATGACCGCTGCCGACATCCAGAACAATCCATTCCGGATCGATATTTACGATGTAATTTGTATTGCCCGCTCTCCATTTTCTTAAAGCATTTTTATAAACTTTATAAGTATCATTGCAAATAACCTCGGGGCTGAAATTCTTTTTCCCGTATTCCTGAAGAACAGCCGGATCATAATTTTGTGAATTATCCATCATATAAAGTATTGCATCTATAAGCTGCTGAAGATTTCTTCTCTCTATTAAAATGCCGACTTCCTTCGGTACAAAATCTTCCGGACCGCCGCATTTAGTAGCAATTACCGGTATTCCGTACAAAATAGATTCTGCCGTAACTACAGAGAATCCTTCCTCATCACTATTGAGGATATGAAAATCAGAGCCGGTAAGAATTCCCAATTTCTTTTTCTCATCAACAAATCCGTGGAAGAAAATATTTTTATTAAGCAAACCGAATTCTTCAGCTAAGGTTTCCAGTTTTGCTCTTTGTTCGCCTTCACCAATAAGATGGAACTCAACATTTTTTCTATTTAACTGATTGCATATATGATCAAATGCGCGGATAATGTCAGTAACATTTTTTCTTTCATTTAAAATTGAAATATGAACTGCTCTTTTAATATTATCCTTTTTTATTCGGTCTTTCTTAACTAAAAACTCAGACTTAATTTCCACAACATTTTTTATAACACCGAAATTCCCTTTGAAGCCGGCTTTTCTATAATATTCTAAAGAAGCACTAGAATCAACATTCATGAACTCGCTGTTTTTAATAACCAGATTTTTTAGAAATCTTAAAGGTATTTTAGTCTTATTAGTTATTCCTCGTAAATAATTTATATCCGGCGTGGAATGTTCAGTAATAACATATCTAATCTTTTTAAAATACTTAAACAGCAATGCAATGTATCCCGCTCTATCAATAACATTAACATGAATGAGATCCGGCTTTCCCCAAACCTGCTTAATCTTTTTCCAGCCGAGATAATGAGCAATTATAAAGCTGAAGTTGTAGAAAATCTTTTTAATGATCCTGTGACCTATGTATCTAATGTAGACTTTTACAATAAGTAGACCGCCGTTATTAATATAATCTAATTTAAAAAAGGATTTATTAGTAACAGTATTTTCTATTTGTAGCCAGGCAATGTTACACTTGCCAACGGTAGGTAATAAGTTTAATTTAATTTGCTGAATTATTGCTAGGTAGCTTTTATTATTCTCAATAGAATTTAATATCAATATCTTGAATTTGAGATCAGGAATTTTATTCATTATGATTTAATCCAAAATTTTAAGACTAATTTATAAATATAGCATAGATC
>JAJYSI010000129.1 GCA_021793635.1 Bacteroidota bacterium | reverse complement strand
CTTTACAATTTTTTATTCCAGATATGCACAGACTAAAAATATCCTGGCTGGTATAAAAGTAGGAGATGTTATAAGTGTTACCGGTGCTCTCGGAAGATACGATTTTGATAATGTTAAAGGCGCAGGCTATGAAATCTATCCTCGTGATAAATCCGATATAAAAATTATTTCCCGCGGGTCCATCTTTACCGCAAATAATATTTTGGTTGCATCCATCGTCTTACTTCTAATTGTCCTCTGGATTGTTTTATTACAGCTTCAGGTAAAAAGGAAAAGCAATTCGCTCAAGGAATCTGAAGAAAAGTTTAGAATGCTTGCTGAAACTACTTCATCTGCGATTATGATTTATAATGAAGCCGGACTTCTTTACGCCAACCCGGTTACCGCATCAATTATGGGTTATACTGTTGATGAGTTGAAGAAGATGAAATTGCCTTCTTATATGTTTCCTCATAATCATGAGGATGATCAAAAGCAAAATGGGAAAAGCTCAGTTGCCATGCAGGAAGTTCAAATTCAAACCAAGTCTAATAGGATTAAATGGATCTATTATTCCGCTGTACCGATACGATATGAAAGTAAGAACACCTTCTTAGGAACCGCAGTTGATATAACCAGAATTAAGCAGATAGAAAATGAGCTTATTAAGGCTAAGGAAAAAGCCGACGAAATGAACCGCATAAAGTCCAGCTTCCTTGCAAGTATGAGCCACGAGCTTAGAACACCGATGAACGGCATACTTGGCTTTGCAGCTATACTTGCCGGTGAACTTGAAAATGAGGAATATCGTTACATGGCTCAGTCAATTTTCAGAAGCAGCAATAGACTGATGAGTACGCTAAACCAGATTTTAGATCTTGCCCGCGTTGAATCAAATAAACAAGAAATTGATTTGCTGATTACAAACGTCGCTGATAAAATTCTTGAAACAGTTGAGCTTTTCCGGCTTGATGCAAAAAATAAAAACTTATTGCTCGAAACTGACTTTGAAGAACAAAATATTTTTGCATTATTGGACGACAGCCTGATTACTCAAGTGTTAAACAATCTTGTTCATAATGCAATCAAATTTACCGAGAGGGGAAGTGTCACTGTTCAGTTAAGAAAGTTTATTGAAGACGGAATCGAAAAAGTTAATATAAATGTTATTGATACCGGCATTGGAATACCTGAAGAGTATGTCGATACTATTTTTGAAGAATTCAGGCAAGCCAGCGAGGGCTGGGCAAGAAAATTCGAAGGTACAGGGCTTGGTTTAACTCTTACTAAAAAATTTGTTGAACTTATGGACGGCAAAATTAAATTGAAAAGTAAGCTTGGCGTCGGTTCAACCTTTTCAATTAAATTTCCTTCTATTAAAAAGATTGAAGATAAAAATTTAGACACTTCAACTTCTGATGATATACCAGCAGCAAAAATTCAGAATGGTTCAATGCCTACAATATTATTAGTTGAAGATGATGAAGCCTCTGCGGTAATTACTAAATTATTCCTAAAAAATCTTTGCGAAATAGATAATGTAGATTCCGGCGAAAAAGCCATTCTAAAAGCTTCTGAAAAAAGTTACGACGCAATTTTTATGGATATAAATATGAAGGGGATTGGAGGCGTTGAAGCTGCTAAAAGAATTAAAACCTTAAACAATTACAAAGAGGTTCCAATAGTTGCGTTCACTGCGTATGCTATGGTAGGCGATAAAGAAAAATTTCTTTCCAACGGATTTGATTATTATCTTTCCAAACCGTTTACAAAAGAAGAATTGCTAAATTTATTTAATTCTATTTTTAATTCTTAATGGAAACTCTCCATCACCTGATAGCTCATTACGGCTATTTGGGAATTTTTGTTTTATTGATGTTTGGTATTGTTGGCATTCCCGTACCCGACGAGACTTTGCTCGCATTATCCGGCTTTCTTGTCTCCAAAGGCGAGCTGCATATTATCCCGACTTTTATCGCCGCATTCCTTGGAAGTATTACAGGCATCTCAATCAGTTATGCTATCGGAAGTACCTTCGGTCATCATATTCTGATTAGGTACGGACACTTTATTCATATTACAGAAGCGAGACTTCAAAAAGCACACGACTGGTTTGAGAAAATCGGCAGATGGACTTTATTGATCGGATATTTTATTCCCGGGGTTAGACATATCGTTGCTATATTTGCCGGAGCTTCAGAACTTCAAATGTGGGAGTTTGCTCTTTTCTCTTATACCGGCGGATTTATTTGGACTGCTACCTTCATCTCACTTGGATATTTTTTCGGCAATCATTGGAACTCTATCCTTTACACTGTTGACCATAATATAATTCTAATTTCAATTGCAGCATTGGTAGTCCTTATATTGCTTTATTATGTAAAAAAGAAAATCGACAATAAACGCGCAACTAAAGATTCCAGCAGCTTGTAGTTACAGTAAAATATTTTCGCCTGTAATACCTTGGTTTTCTAATTTACAGATAGTCTTCTTAACTGATTCTTCAAAAAAAATAATCCTTAAAGGAAAACTTTGCAATACAAAGTCCTGTTCTTCTTAAGTAATGTCATTAAGTAAAGATTTAAAATCTTTATTCGATTATCGAAAAAATTATTTTACATCTACAATGTTCTTTCATCTGTTTTGATTTTTGACTTTAATAATATTTCACCTCTATGCTTTTTTATTCCTTAAATATTTCTTTCATTTCATTATAATTCAATAATTATTTTCAAGATGATTTTTCAGAAACGACAGCAGCGTGAAATATTATTAACACTCTAAGAATCCTCAAAAACAAAACTTCGTAGAAGTGACATATTATGGGCTTTTCAAAATTTACAAACATAATGAAATTACTCTAGAAGGATTTAGTGTGAGTCCAAAACAACCCTCTCCCTCAAATCAACACCACCCAATTACCAATGACGATTGACGATTGAATAATGACGATTGACATACTCCTTCCTTTTCGCGTATAATAAGGACATTCTTTGCCATTCCGCAACCATTTTATCAATTTACGCTTCCGTGTTAGTGATTAATAACCACGTGTTGACGATTTACGCCGTCGTGTTAAGGGTTTTCGCTTCCCTGTTAGTGATTTACGACCACGAGTTATCCATTTACGCCTCCCTGTTGATCATTTACGCCGTCGTGTTGATGATTTTCGCTTCCCTGTTAGTGATTTACGACCACGTGTTATCCATTTACGCCATCCTGTTGATCATTTACGCTGGCGTGTTGGTGATTAATGCGCACATGTTAACGATTTACGCTTCCATGTTAAGGGTTTTCGCCACCCTGTTAGTGATTAATGACCATGTGTTGATGATTTACGCTCTCGTGTTAACCATTTGCGCCTCCCTGTTATGGATTTACGCTATCCTGTTAGTGATTAATGACCACGTGTTAATGGTTTTTCGCTCCCGTGTTAAGCATTTACGCCATCATGTTAGAGCTTAATAACCACATGCGAGTGACTTGAACAATCATGCTAAGTACTTAAAAACTAATTTTAGAGTCTTACTCAATCATGATAAAGATTTTTAGTAGTGTGTTTATTATTATTCTTAATAAATTAATTATTTCCAACGCTGTGCTAAAGTCTATAGAATTCTTAGGGAGATGATCATTCAAAACATCTTCATAACTAAAATTGCAAAGCATAAATAACGCTCTGCGCTTTGCAATTTTCTTTTCCATTTTGCTAAAAGTTGAGGACAAGGTCCCTGATTAAAAACTACGCTTCAATCCCGGAATTATTAACCGGAGAATTGACGAGGTACCTCTTAATTTTTTGAGTCGTAGTTTTTTCAAATTCTTTATCGCGTACATAATATTTTTTAATCTGCTTATAAAGAGGGAGTTCCTTATTAACTTCTTTTATCACGTTTCCAATAATTTTATTAATCAGCTCATCCGTAATTTTCACATTATTTACTTCAGAATATTCTATCAGCGATTCGGCATCAACAACAATCTGTGCCGCAATTATTTCATCATGCTTCTCATGCCTCTCACCGTAAACAAGCGATTCGAGCACGTAAGTACTGCGGTTCAATAAATCTTCAATCTCTTCGGGAAAAACATTTTCACCGTTCTTAGAAAGTATCATGTTCTTCTGTCTGCCGCTTATGTGAAGAAATCCTTCTTCATCATAAAAGCCCAAGTCGCCGGTTTTAAACCAGCCGTTCTCAAAAGCTTCTGCAGTTAGTTTTTCATTTTTATAATAGCCGAGCATTACATTAGGACCTTTAGCATAAATTTCCCCGACTCCGTCAGAAGATGGATTGTTAATTTTTATTTCAACATTCGGAAGAGTAATACCGGCGGCATTATCTTTAAAATTTTCTAATTGATTTAATGCAAGGATTGGCGCTGTTTCAGTCAAGCCGTAACCCTGCACAAAATTAAACCCGAATTCGCGCAGTCCTTTTGCAACCTTCGGATCCGGTGCTGCACCTCCGGCAATAAAAATCCTGATAGAACCGCCGAACTTTTCGTGAAGCTCTTTAAAAACTTTTTTCTTAAAACTTTTCCATCCGACTGCCGAAATAATGTTTGTAATCTTGATAAGAGGCGGAACTACTTTCGATTTTATTTTATCTTCTTGAATAGTTTTATAAATCCTCTTAAACATTTTATCAAACAACAGCGGAACACCGAGCAGAATAGTTGCCTTTACAATTTGCAAATCATCTACAACTGTTTTTAATGACCTTGCATAGTGCGCAGAACTGCCTGAATACAACGGACAAAGCAATCCGCATGTGCACTCATATGTATGATGTATCGGCAGAACCGACAGAAATTTATCTGTCGGACCTATTTCAATCAGACTCGTCATTGCCATCAGGTTAGAAGCTAAATTCTTCTGGCTCAGCATTACTCCTTTAGCCCTTCCAAGCGAGCCGGATGTAAAAATAATTTCAGCAAGGTCATCGGGATTTATTTTCGGAAGCTCGCTAACCTCACCGGGGGCGGATGAATTTATTAACCCAGCCATAGAAAGTATGCCGTCTTTTTCTGCCTGCAGATCCATGCTGATATAATGCTTCATCTTCTTGAGAGACCCCATTCTTTCTCTGAATGTTGATTCAAATGACTCAGAAAAGACTATTGCCTCGGAATCGGATTCATGAATGATATTTAGAATTTCGTTGATGTTTAGATTTTTATCAATCGGAACAATAACAAAATTGAATGCCATTGCCGTAAGGTAAGTAATTGCCCATTGGACTCTATTCTCGCCTATAACTGCAATATGAGTCCGCTCTTTTATACCGAGCTTCTTCAAAGCATTGCCGAACCTTAAAACATTTTCTTGAAGCTGACCATATGTTACTTTTTTAATAAGAGTATCTGCCAGGTCCTCAAGCGCAATTTTATTTTGATGCTTCGATGCTGATTGGACCAGCATATCCTGAATGGAAGTAACTTTATGTGTATTATAAAATGTAATTTTTTTCTTCATAATAGCCCCGGTTAATTATTCCTGTCAAACTTAGTTATACTTTCGGAAAAAACAAACTTGCTAAGAAGTAAATTATAAGTTACAAAGGTATATGGGTAAAGTATACCGTTCAGAATTATACTATAAACCTCAATTCCCGGTATCTTAATCACGCACAAGTAAAAGTGAAACAATAAATGCTACTAAGAATCCAAGGTGGCTTTGCTCGATTGCACCGAGCCTATCGTAGGTAATCAGCAATTCATCCATCACTAAAAATCCGCCGAATAAAATTATTCCGGCTAAAAATGGAAGCAGCGTCATTTGGCTGCCGCTTTCCTTAAATTTCAAAAAAGATTTGAAGAAAAGAAAACACATCATACCTTCCCAAAGAATAACAAGGATAAAAAGAATTGCATTAAGCCAGAGCGGGAAATAATAAATTTGAGTTGCCGCCTGAATGTAGCCGAAATTTCCGGAGACAAATCTGAAATTGTCCGGCAGCAGACCCATTGTCTTTAATCCGTCGCAGATATTACTCAACGTAACAAATAAAGCCCAAAACGCCCAGATTAAAAGAATGGTTCGTTTGATAATACTGTTATTAATTTTCATAAAAATAAGGGGAAGAAATATTGTTTTTATTTGATTGGGAAAAAACGATATATATCTTTTCGATGCAAGAACCGGACTAAACTAACACTTTTGTTTGGAATGACTTCCATACCTAATCAATAATCGCCAATTTTTATTCTATAAAAAAATTTGTGCCCCTGGATTTTCTTTTAATGATTTTGCCTTCTCCAATGTTGAGATAATATCTTGTAGACTCAGAAGCAATTTTTTATCTTTAATCTTATCAACATCTTTACTAAAAGATTTCTCAATGTTGATTTTCATTTAGCACGCTTAATTTTGTCTTCAAGTTTTTTCTTGAACAATCTATTATCAACATATTCTCCTTTTCGCCCTTTCTCAATTGCCTTTGCAAGTCCTATATCTTCTATTGCCTCAACCACTGCATCACTGATTAAATCTTTTCGTTCATTCAGAACATCTTCAAATGTCTCACGAATTATTCTTTTCAATTCTTCGCGATTTATTATTACCGATTCCATAATATTCCATCAAAAATAAGTATTGAAATTAATTTTAGAAGAAATTTAATTAGAAAGTAATCAAAAAGAAACTAATGATTAAAAGATTATCTACGAAGGATAATTAGCGAACTGTTACTTTTAAAAATAATTAACCCATCATAACCAGTTCATCTCAATTTTCCCGCTCCTTATTTATTTTATTCTCTCGGCTGAATCAGCTTTGCAATCAATCCCGTCCAGCCGGTTTGATGCGAAGCGCCGAGACCTTTCCCGGTATCACCATGAAAATATTCATGGAAAAGAATGTAGTTCTTGAAGTTCGGATCTGTTTGGAATTTTTTAATATCGCCGAACACCGGTCTATTGCCGTCAGCGTTTATAAGAAATATTTTGACAAGTCTTCTTGATAATTCCTCGGAGATTTCCTTTATGGTAAGATAATTTTCAGAACCGGTCGGGTATTCAATTTTAAAATCATCACCGTAATAATGATGAAACTTCTGCAGCGATTCAATAATAAGATAATTAAGCGGGAACCAGACCGGTCCGCGCCAATTTGAATTTCCGCCGAACATACTCGACTCGGATTCTGCCGGTTCGTAATTGATCATCGATGTCTGATCATCAGAATAAAATTTGTATGGATTATCTTTATGATATTTTGATAATGATCTTATGCCGTAATCAGAAAGGAATTCGCTTTCATCAAGCATTCTCTTTAAAAGCTTTTTCATTCGATGACCGCGCAGAAGCGATAAAAGCCTTCGCTCGCCATGTCCCGGCTCATACCATCTGGAAACTAATCCGGCAAGGTCTTCCCGGTAATTTAAAAACCACTCAAGCCGTTTCCAGAACTTTGGCGCAGCTTCCATTAAGTCCGGTTCAAGTACTTCAACTGCAAATAATGGGATCAATCCGACTATTGAATGGATTTTTATTCTTTCAATTTTCTTTCCCGGAATATTCAAAACATCATAATAAAATTGATCGGTTTCATCCCAAAGCTCAACATCCTGATTGCCGATATTTTCCATCGCACCGGCAATGTAGAGAAAATGCTCGAAGAATTTTGTTGCGGTGTCCTGGTAAACCGGATTATGAGTAGAAAGCTCCAGCGATATGCGCATCATATTCAGGCAGTACATCGCCATCCAGCTTGTTGCATCCGATTGTTCAATTAATCCTCCGGATGGCAGCTTTGCACTTCTATCAAAAACTCCGATGTTATCCAGTCCGAGAAATCCGCCCTGGAAAATATTCCTATTGTCTTTGTCTTTTCTGTTTACCCACCAGGTAAAATTCAAGAGCAGCTTATGAAACATCGACTCAAGAAACTCGACATCGCCTTTGCCATCGTTATTTTTTTTATCAATCTTGTAAATGCGCCAGGCAGCCCAGGCATGCACCGGCGGATTAACATCATTAAAGTTCCATTCGTAAGCCGGAAACTGTCCGTTGGGATGCATGTACCATTCTTTTGTAAGAAGCTTCAACTGCCGCTTTGCAAATTCCGAATCAATTAAAGTGAAAGGGATACAATGGAATGCAAGATCCCACGAAGCATACCACGGATATTCCCATTTATCAGGCATTGAAATTATATCTGCATTATTCAGATGAATCCAATCGCAGTTTCTTCCCTTCAGCCTTTC
>JAJYSI010000128.1 GCA_021793635.1 Bacteroidota bacterium | reverse complement strand
GACTACAGCCAAATTGTCCAAATGTAAAACCGGTCCCTTGGGTACCCAATGGACCAAATCTTTGCTTATCGCCAAACATGCCAGCCAAGCTTTTTTACCTGCACCGTCGTAATTCATATAATAAGTATTGCCGTATTTCCAAACCCATACATCTCTTGCCCCCAGATAATCGCAGTCGTCGGGACCGTCTCCGTGTTTGTATACGATTCCGTAATCTTCGGCATTAAGTCTGTACATAGCCGCCGGTCTATGATCGGAATACACAGCTACTTTATTTGCCAAGACGATTCTTGATCCTTTGATATTCGATTTAGTGTTATTTCCGCCGGTTTTTTGATTATTGCATCCCGAGACTAAAATAATAACAGATAATATTAAGATAAACATTCCATAATGATATGAAATTTCTCTTTTAGTAGTATTAAATATTTTTATTCTCATGATAATTCCGAAATTTTTGATTACAATATATGAAAACAATATTCTGACAGTATCTTTAATCAGTTTATATTGCCCATTCTTATCCGGTAATCTTAAAAATAGATTTATTAATTTTTCCCCTTATTGAACGATAGGGTTTAATCCATATGAAAAACTTTTTTTAACGGAATTGATACCGGAGACAAATCGGGATTTGTCTCCATAATATCAGACATATACTTCCACCACTTCTGTACAATAGGATTAGTACCTAAATCCTGAGAAGAAGAATCGCTGTTTAACTTTTGGACTGCAAACAATAAGTGTGTTTCCTCATCAAGAAATATGGTATAATCACTAACGCTGTTTTGGGAAAGAAGTTCTTTTAACTCCGGCCAGATCTCATCATGCCGTTTTTTATATTCTTTTTCGAAACCGGGCTTAAGCTTCATTTTAAAGGCGATCTTGTTCATGTTTAATTCCTATTTTAATAATTGTTAAAAATGTTTTTACTCAATAATAAAATTACAGAAAGAAGATAAACCATCTCGATTATAATTTATCTTCTTTCTAAAATATAAATGATGTCCTTATTTTTTATAATTTACTTCAGATATTCTTACCGGACCGAATAATCCTGATTCTTCAAGCGGACTATCGGGTTTGAAAGGATTAAATGTCAGCCAAGTTTTTCTTTCAGATTTAGGCAATCTTAAATCCCCTATTATTCTATTAACCCATGTATTAGTCACGGTAATTTCAAGTTTGTTTTCTCCGGCTTTCAATTCTTTACTTATATCTATACTCCAAGGTATAGTCCAAACACCTCCTACGTCTTTTCCGTTCAATGTAACATGCGCAATTACTCCAACGGATCCTAGATCAAGTAATATTTTATCGACTTTGGGCATCGATTTTAAATTAAAATCATAACTATAAACAGCAGATCCGGAATAATATTTTATACTTTTATCGTTACTTTTTGTCCAATCTTCCAGATTTTTAAAGACAACCGCGCCCTTAGGACCTCTCATACCCGGGTCAAACTTAACATTCCAAGGACCGTTTAATTTTAATATTTCCTTTGCTTCCGGAAAATTATCGGTTATATTATCTGATATGGGACTGCCTTCCGATTTTTTGAAAATAACGAACCAGCTTTGAGAAGGCTCCATTTTTATAGGAACAGATATTCCGTTAACATTTTCCGTATATGCTGGAAGAGTACGAATGTTTCCTGTTATAGGATCCCAAAGCTCCGGCTGCATATTTTTTACGCGGAAAGTCGGATTTATATTAATTGTACTATCACCCTGATTTGTGATAAAATAAATTTCGGCATCCGGCGTAGTTCTATGTATATATAGTACCGGGATATTGTTTTGAATAGCGAAGTCTGGTTTAACCTTTAAAAGATCAAGCGCTTCCTTTAAATTCATCCCATCGATTACCATTCCGTCACCGTACTTCTCGTATTTGATCTTTTGACCGTCTATCTTTCCCCATAATTCCGCCGCCATTCTCTTAACCTCATTATCGGCATTCGGATAATTTTGCAGACTTGGAGAATATTCAGGCGGAGGACCTAAAACAACTGCACCTTTATCAACAAGTTCTTTTATTTTGCGTAACAATTCGGGTCGCATTGTATTTAATTTTGGAAGGACTAATATTCTATATGATATTCCATTGGGTAGAACAAGTTTGCCATCTTTGACTGACAGACTTTTTTCGATGACTTCCGCATTAATATAATCATAGGAATATCCTTCAGGAAGCGGCGGATCTTGGACTCCGGTCATTACCGGGGCATCCTCGCCAATAAAATATGCTATGTCATCCACAGGTTTTCCCTGCTGCAGCATAAAATTGCAGCGGCGGATATAATCGATAAAAACTTTTGATGGATAAAACCAAGTATTTAAGCGGTTGAATTCTGTACCAAAAGGTGCATTTACTCCAGGTAAAAGACTATCGTACGGCTGCTCAATATAAACATGTAATAATGTACTGTTTATACCTTGAGTAAATGCCCAATCGCATCGCTTTTTAAGATATCCTGGATATCTCAAAAATGTATTCCCTGCAGCCGTAAAAGATTCAGCCCAAACATGAGTTTTACCATAAATGTGAGCCGCGGAAGAGGCATCCTTCAATTCGATACTTCCAAGGTCTCCTTCTGCCCAAAATTCACCAGACACTTCGTTGGATTGACCGCCATATTTGAGAAATTCTGATGGATATCCCCAATGTCCGTAATTTTCCAACCATAATTTCAATCCATGTTTGTTACTGATTTCGCGCAGTCCTCCTACATATTTATATGCTATCTCATCGGCAATTAATCTTCTGAGATCCCATAAAAATCTATTTGATTGATCTGCCGATCCCACCATTCTACCAGTGAAAACGGGTAACCACTTTATAGGATCATAGCCATAAGTTTTTTCAAAAATTTTATCAAAACCATCAGTCCAGTTTTCAGATCCAGTCTCATAGCTGTCTGCAACAACATATTTAAAAGATTTTCTTTCCTTTGCAGGTATTCGTGAAAGGATCTTTCCAATAAAAGCATTAAAATGGTTCCTTACATCTACTTTGTTCATTTTATCAACTTCTAAACCCGTACCTTCCGGTGGAGCCGGCGAATTGTTTACTCCGGTAGGAACCATCCCTATTCTTAGGATTGTCCATTTTCCATTTGGAATATTCCAAACAAGAGTACCATCTTTTTTCAAATATTTTGAAATATTTAATATGGAAGATGGATTAATAATTAATTTCTTGTCCTTCGGCTCAGTCTGTCTCGACCATTTATATTCATCCCACATAGGATGAGGTGTTTGATGCATCTTAGCCAATTGTTTTTCAATATATCTTTCTATTCTAGGAGCCTCCGAAAGTTGAAGTTCTTCGAATCCACCTTTCCCTTGAAGATCGGTTAAAATTAACCGGAACTCTGTTGACTTTACTGAAGGAAATGAAACACAGACAGGACCGAAAGGCATAAATCCAACATTCTTGCCCGGATTGGATCTGTCAAATTCAAACTTTTTAATCGTCTCATAATTTCCGTTCACATTACATTGAAGTTCACAATCAACCTTAAAAGGAATCGGCTCAGGGTATAAAGTCAAACTTCTCGCTGTAAAAGGTTTATCTGCCTTTATAATTATATTAAGGGGATTTTTTTCAGATATTGAATCAGGTAAATTTGCCCCTGTAGTTATATTACCGTCTACCAGATTTCGTATATTTTTTATCCTAAAGTTTGAAGTAATTCTAGGATTAAACTTCGAAATATCCATGTTGTCATCTTCAGGAGTGGGAAAAGCTAGTAAAGCCACATCTTGAAAATTATCGTATGGTACTAATAATTTCTTGTTGAATTTTTCTGGTCCCTCAATATGAAACTCAGCTGTAGCCAGATAACGCATCGATTCATCAGGTTTAATCCATGTACCACCTGACTGACTCCAGCCCGGACTGTTAAAAATACCAATTGTAAATCCAAGTTTAGTCGCAGTGCTTACCGCTTGCTCGGTAATCTTCCACCATTTGTCGGAAAAAAATTTCACCTTACCGTAAGGTACGTCGTTAAGTCCTATATTGCCAATGTATGCTCCTCCTATTCCTATTTTAGACATAGCCTCCAGATCTTTTGTAACTCCGTCTGCTGAAATATTATCACTAATCCAATACCAATATACTCGCGGTTTAACCGAATCGGGAGGAGAAGTAAAACCTTTTACTAGATCGGAATATTTGATTTGGTTTTTTGTTGTTCCCGTAAATGAAAATAAAAGAAATATTGAGATTATGCTTATAGAACCGATTAATAATTTTTTAATGAGAAATTTGCCCTTCATTTCAACTCCTTTCAAAATATTGCTGATTAATGTGCTATAAAATATGCAGAGAAAATTCAGATAAATTTAATTGCAGCTAAGTATTATTAAACCCCGTCAAAACGAGAATTCACAAAATTATTATATATCGATCCGAAAGAATAAGACACACCCAACCCGCCCCAATAATTGTAACTCGTAGGAATTTGTTTAGCCTGCGTTAGGACATCTTCTAAAGATTCTCCTGAAATTGGTAAGGAAAACTGATCCTGTATTTTTGAATATCCGCCATAAAAATTAACCGATACTCCTTTAAACAATTCAACAGAGAAATTGCTGCTTATTCCCAGTTGATAAAAGTTAAGATCGTTTATAAAGCTTGTACCGTTGCAATGTATGTTGATGTTTCCCCAAGGCTTAATCAAAGTGAATGATACTGATACATAATTTGACCATAAATAATCGTCATTCTTAAGAAAAATTGTTTCCTGAATATAATTATTGTAAATACTCTTTATCTGATAATCTATCATAAACTGTCTTTCATTTGAAACGGTGTAAGGAAAAATATTGTATTCTATTCCAGGCGCAGCAAACAGACTATATTTTAAATTTGAATAAGTTGAAGTATTTATACCTGCCCAAAGACCCCATGACCAATGATTATCTATCGAATTTACGTAGTATGAATTTAATCCTTGGGCTCTGGATAGACTTAATATATTTGTTTGTTCAGTACCGTTATCATATACATATTTATTCTGGCTGTAGGTAGAATAAGTATTGAAATTTACTTTTGAATTTTCAGTAGTCCTATTTGCATTTACCGAACCTTGAAGCCATAGTGCATCTTGATTTGCCTGACCATTGAAATTACTGTTAAAACTAAAATTGAAAAGCCAATAATTCCATTCATCTTTTTGTTTTGTCTCAACTTTTGATTTTGTAAATGAAATATTAATGTCATTGGACAAATTTGATTTAATCAAATATTTTATCAATCCCAGCTTAAGTGCTTTAACCATTTTTTCGCGCTGTAAATCTTGAGTATCGATAGCATAAGAAACATAATTAACTGTATCCAAAACATTTGATAGTTTATTCTTTCCTTTAAAAAATAAAGTATAATCGATTCCACCATTAGCAGTCTTCTGCGACGTAAAAAGGACGTAAATATCGGCTTCTTTCCTATCACGAACGTAGTTAACAATGGGGATATGTTTTTTTATATAGTTCATATCGCACTTTGAACAATCTATGTAAACAGAAGGCGTATTAGTTTTTTGTGAGAAGGATAAACTTGTAATATTAATAAATAATAACATTATGTAAATGATTTTCGAACTCATGATTTCCTTTTTAATTAAACAAAGCTTCAAGGTGTAAATAAATTTTAATTCATTATTTATAATCTCTTGTAAAATGATGACCGGGTATTAATTTATTTTCCCATTCGTTACGGAGAATATACTCATGTTCTTCGATTATTTTTTTGTAACCATCTTTCTCCGCAAGATTAACGGTTTCCCACGGATCGTTTTTTATATCAAAAAGCATTTTCACAGGTACTTCCTGAAATTTTCTCCCTTCACCGGGAATGAATTCAGATGCTTTACCGTCCTTTGTAAGGAAAACAGACTCAAGTGTTTTTTGGTCAGATTTTTTGGACTTCTTGTAAGCCATAACATATTTGTATTGTTTAGTCCTTATAATACGACCGGTCTCCTGAAGTTCTATATAAACATTATCCCGCCAGTTGACTGCTTTTCTTCCTTCGACTAAAGGACGAAGACTATATCCTCTGGCATTCGGAGGAGGCTTAATACCCGCATAATCACATATAGTACTGACTATGTCTGTACCGTGCACTAAATGTTCGGTATCAACAACATTCTTTCTAATTCCGAATTTAGGTCCATAAACTATTAAAGGAACTTTTATCGAATCCTGATAAGGATGCCATTTTTCCACCCTCCTATGTCTTCCTTGACCGTCGCCGTGGTCGGATGTAAATATTACTATTGTATCGTCTCCTCTATCATGGACGGCTTTTAACAAGCGACCAACATAATTATCTATCCTTTCAACCATTCTACCATAGTCATATAGATAATTTTTCCATTTCATATCGTCTAATTCACTTTTAGGAATTGCATCATGCCAAATCTCCTTAAATGAATAATTCTGATTTGGTGGTAAGACAGGCAGTTTATTTCCAAGATTGAAAAAATCCCATCCGCGGTTTCGTCCTTCGTTTATCGGTGGTCCCCAAAAGCATATATCATGCGGATCCATGAAACTAGCAACTAATAAGAAAGGATTTCTATTCGAATGATTTCTTAAATAAGCTTCAGCCGCACCAGCAACACCATAGTCCATAAATTGTCCAAAATCTCCGGGACCGTTAGGCAAGGTATCAAATCCCGGGACTATTCTAGGACCATCAACATCCGGTACGTTCCATTGACCTCCCGCATGCCATTTGCCGCAATAAACACGCTCGTATATAGTTTTGTCTTCGAGCCATTGTCCCAAATTCGGAACATTTATATCGATACCAATATTGTTATGTATTACACCGGTTTCAACTGTCATTCTTCCAGTGAAGAGACAAGACCTTGACGGAGAGCAGACTGGATTTGAAGAATGGGATTCAATAAAAGACACACTGTTTTCTATCAGATTATCTATATTTGGCGTATTTGTCCAATGACAAGTATAAGCTAAATCCGGGAAATAATTTCTGTAAATGCTAATAGCATCTATTACCATTTGATCGCATATTATGAAAAGGAAGTTTGGCTTTTTCTGCTCAATTAATTGAGATGCGATAGATAATTTTTTAAAATTAAATAATGTAGCACCGCCTATTAAAGCACTGCTTTTTAAGAAATCTCTGCGTTTTATTTTTGACATGATTTTAGTCCTTTATAAACAATAAAAAAATAATTAACCAGGTAAGGTCAAATCAAAAGTGCTTTTTTTTTGCCAATCGGAAAAAATAGAAATCGGAATAACAGTTTTACCGTTTTCTTCCGTCAGCACCAAAAGCTCCATACCGGAAATATAGAATAGAAGTCTTCCTGAAGAATCAATCCAATAAGTTGCTGGTATAGTTCCGGAGCCTAATAATTCAAAACAAAAGACATCTTTCATTCCGTTTGCGGTTTCGGTTTTGGCTGCCTCTCTGAATCGTAAAGTTTGATCGCCTATTATTGAATCATATTCATCAATCATTTTAAACTCTATAGACTTATCCGGAACCTTAGGCATTCTCTGAACTGAATCCAAAAGACACCATTTACATGTATAGCTGCCTGGGAGCTCCATTTTTGAGGAGGCTTCGCCCGTTTCAATAATTAATTTCCTTTCTGCAACCTTAATATTTTTTTTCATTCCACTTTTAAGATAAGGTGTGTCACTTCTCCTTTTTGCTACCTTTGATTCATAAATCCATGTTAATGGAGTGGATATTTCGTCGTTCTTGCATTTCAACTCGGCATCGGCATAAAAAAAGAAGTTACTTTTACAGAAGCGTTCCGTTTTAATTGTTAGATTGCTAAATCCGTTAGTCTGATTTTTCCTATCTATTGTAAGTTCTATTCTTTTTCTTATAATCTTTGGATTTGAAATTGCAGAGTATGTATCTATACCGAAATATTTGTGTTCCCAATTGTTTTCAGGCTCAAAAGTTTGTTCGGGTATTTTTATAGACAAAAACAAATTCGATATTAAACTTGTCTTGTCATGAATATCATACATTATCATAATTGTTCTCCGTTAACTAATAATATAAAATAACCAAGGATAATTAATAGCTATTTTTTTAATTGAGTTTATCATAATATTTTTTTATAACATCTATGGGTCTGCCCCTGAAACCGGGTTCCTGAGTGTCTTCCGGAAAGTGTCCGTCGGGATAACTGTAAAGGTGGTTTAACTCAGC
>JAJYSI010000127.1 GCA_021793635.1 Bacteroidota bacterium | reverse complement strand
ATATATTTTTTCAGTGGTGAGTTTTAAGTTTTTGCTTATCAAACTTACCAATTCTCGAATCACTTCATTTTTACCGGCGGAGTTTGTAAATAGGATTAAATTGGGACTTAAAATGTTTAATAAATTTTCTCTTTCCTTTAGAAAATACTTCATAAATGGAGCGCTTGATACAGAGGTAATTAATGCCATGATTACAAGGGCGACAAAAACGTCGGCATGAATTAAACCATATTGAAAAGCTAAAATCCCTAGAATTATTTCCATAGCACCGCGTGAATTCATTCCAAAACCAACTGCAAGCGAATCATTCTTGTTTAACCCGGCAAGTCTGGCGCCTATTCCGCAGCCAATTACTTTCCCGAAAAATGCGAAAATTAAAATTACGGTAACTATCAAAAAATTGAAATTTGAGATAAAGTTAACGGTAAGACCGATAGACACAAAAAATAGGGGTGCAAAAATATTTGTAATAAATTGCTGAATGATTTCTCTAGTTTTTTCTTTAATATGTACAGAGTCTCCAATTGCAATTCCCATAATAAATGATCCGAAGATAGCATGCACCCCTATATATTCTGTAAATGCGGCGCTAAGAAATCCGAGAATTAAAATAAAATTTAATACTCCACCGGGAAAATTTAGATTCTTTTGTATCCATGGAAGGACTTTGTTAATAATTTTTCTGAAGATCAATAAAACAAAAAGTGTAAACGCAATAAGATAAATTAAAGTTTGTTGGAAATTGAGCCCATGATTGTTAACCCCGATCATACCAAGGATTACAGAAAAGATGAGCCATCCCACAATATCGTTAAACATTGCCGCTGCGACAATTATGAATCCAATCTCAGTCTTAAATATTCCTAAGTCCATTAAAGTTTTTACAATTACAGGTAGTGCTGAAATAGATAATGCTATTCCCATAAACAAAGCAAAGGCTAACTTCATACTGTCGTCTTTTATTCCCAATAGATCAGGGAAAAAATATGCTGCGGTGAATCCTAAACTAAACGGAACAATAATGCCCATTGCGCCGGTTAGAAATGCGGTCTTTCCTTCTTTCATAACTACTGAAAGATCAACCTCCAAGCCGGATACAAGAAGAAGCAGGATAACCGCAAGATTAACAATTCCGTCAAGTGCAACTTTTACTTCGTTATTTTGGGGAAACAGCCAGTTAAAGGCATACGGCAGTAACGAGCCAAATACAGTGGGACCTAAAATAATTCCGGCAACAATTTCTCCCACTACTGCCGGCTGTCCGATTTTGTTAAAAAGTTCCCCTAGCAGCTTTGCAAAGAACAACATTAAGCTTATGCTTAGTAAAAATGTAATAATATTTTCCGATGTTAATTGCATTAAAATTATCTAAGTATTAAAAGGTTGGATGGCAAGTTTTTAATAAAGAATTCAAGTTCGTTCGGAAAAAGCTTGTCTAAGAAATAAAATTTTTTGGCTCTTCCGTTCACTACAAATAAATCAATGTTGTTTTTCCTGACAAAATTTCCTTCTACCCAACCTTCGCGCCCGTACAAACATTTTATAACTACCGGGATGCCTTTCAAGTTTAATTCATTCACGAACATATTTAGTTTTTCTTCTTCCTCTATTTGATAAGTTGAAATTACTTCATCAGAGTTGGTCGGGGCGCCGGACTCAATTGCCGCACTCGATAATCCAGGTGTATAAATATCACGAAGCACAATAATTTCATTTGCTTTTTCCATAAGAGCAAATTGATAGGTAAATTTTATTACAGCTTCACTTTCCTGTGAATAATCTGTCGACACACAAAACTTTTTAAAGTCTGAGGCATTTTCTGAAGGTGATTTTAGAATCAGTACTGAAGAAGAAGCTTCCCGCATAATTTTCCTTGCCACCGAACCAAGGTAATATTTAAGGACAGGTTCTTTTTCAAGAGCGCCTGCAATTAGCAAATCAATATTTGCAGACACAGCTGCTTTAAGTATAGCGCTTGCAGGACTTCCATATCCCCAAATTATTTCTGTTGCTGACTTTTCCAAACCGGAATTGTTTATCATTTCATATAATTTTTTTTCGGCCGCATCGTCTTTTTTACCGGAGTGAATCAAAACTAATTCAGAATTAAATAATTCTTTCAACCGTTTAGCCTCGATTAAAAGCGCTAAACCGGTTGGTGAAAAAGTTAAAGCTAAACCTAATTTCTTAAACGGAAAGTTCATTTTGTTGTCTTTGATTAACGAATTTATAAAAACGATTATTTTATATTCATAATTAAAATTTTAAGAATGAAAGTCAAGTTTAAATGTGGACAAAAATCTTTTTCTGTGAGCTTAAAATTATTTTGATTTTTACCAAGGATTGTTATTTTTAACACTTAATTTATTAACAGGAAACATTAAATCATTTTTCAATGAAAATAGAAAAAAGAAATTTTGGGAATAGTAGTTTAAAGGTGTTCCCTCTTGGATTTGGCGCAGGACATATAGATGCAAATGAGTTAACAGATGAAGAGGCTTCACGTCTTCTTAATTCCGTTTTAGATCTCGGAATTAATCTTATTGATACTGCACGCGGCTATGGAGCTTCAGAAGAAAGAATTGGCAAGCATATTTCACATCGCAGGGATGAATTTATCCTATCGACAAAAGTTGGTTATGATGTCCCGGACTACGATGATTGGACTTACGATTGTATAATTGCAGGAGTTGACCGGGCTTTACACACACTTAAAACGGATCACATCGATATTGTTCATTTACATTCGTGTCCGCTTGGAACCCTTGAATACGGCGAAGTAATTGCTGCTCTCCAAAAAACAGTTGAGGCCGGTAAAGTTAGATTTGCAGCTTATTCCGGTGAAAACGATGAGCTTGGCTATTCAATTCATTCCGGAAAGTTTGGAAGCGTGCAAACATCTGTAAATATTTTTGATCAAAGAAATCTTGACTACCTTTTACCGGAAGCTAAAAAAAAAGGAATAGGAGTAATCGCGAAGCGTCCTGCCGGGAATATTCCATGGAAATTTCCGGAGCAACCGCACGGAAGATATGCCGAGCAATATTGGCTGCGAATGAAAAAAATGGACTTAGATTTTGGAGATAACTGGCTTGATACCGCACTAAGGTTTACAGCTTTTACTGAAGGTGTAGATACGTTTATTGTTGGAACTTCCAATCTTGATCATCTTAAAAACAATTTGATGATTTTGGAAAAGGGTCCCCTCCCGGAAGAAATTTATTCAAACTTGAGGAAGACTTTTAAGCAAAATGACGATAATTGGACAGGCCAAATTTAGTTACAAATCTCATCCTTTTTTTACAACTGCTTTGATTTTTACGGTACCTGAATTTTTAAAGTGGAGAAAAAACACTTCAGTTGAATTAGGCTTTAAATTTTTTTTCAAAAATAAAAGCATAACATGGTAACCACCTTCTTTAAATGGAAAAGTAGAGTGGGGTTTAATAACAACGTCTTTAACCTCGCGCATCCCCATCATCCCTTTTTGGATATAGGACTCGTGAAGCTGCACAAGTTCGGCAATATTTGAGCTTACATACAGCAAAGTTTCAGGTTTACCGGAATTATTAGTTACCTCAAAATAAAGCGCGCTGTTCATGCCTTTGTTCGCGGGGCGAAGCCACGCATTTTTCACATCAACTTTTTGAAGATGTAAATTTAATAACGCGAGAAATGCAAAAACAAGAACCATTTTAATCCTCTAAAGATTTTATATCTGAAATTAATTTTTGAGAATTTACCTTACTACCGCGGTATTCGTTTCTAATTCTTCCTTGTTTGTCAACTAGAAAAAGTTTATCCGTGTGAGTGTAAAAATAGACCGGATATTTTTTATCGACAAAAGTTGTATCGCCTGGTATAGCAATGAAATTAAACTCATGAATTATAGAGTAAACATTTTTTTTATTTCCGGTGAGGAAAATAAAATTTTTTAAGTCCATGTCCCTTACTTCGGCATATTCTTTTAATACTTTGGGTGTATCGCGACTTGGATCAAACGACATGGCAGCAAATTGCACTCCGGTTATTCCTACTTTAGCAAGCTTCTGCTGAACCATCTGCATATTATGAGTCGTCATTGGACAAATATCCGGGCAGTTGGTGTAGATAAAAGTAATTACAAGAATTTTTCCCTTAAAATCAGAGGGGAAATTTACCTTTGCACTATCTTGGTTTAACAAAACATAATTATTACCGGATATATCTTTCTGTTCGGGAAATTTCTTTGCACAGCCTAAGAAAAGAAAGGAGATTAAACCGGAGAAGAAAATAAATAATGTAATTTTATTTGAAGCAAATTTGAGATGATTCATTTATCAAAACCGTATCAAAATTTATTAATTAAATTTAACTAATTCATCAATTTTAAATTGTGATTTCAAGATTTCAGGCTTGCCTACGGACTTATTTCCCAGGTTTGGAAATAACTCCCTTGCTTTTATGACCATTAATTTTAACAGTTATCGGCTCATTAAACCGTAAGTGTTTCGTCCAGAGTAATTCTTTGAACGGTTTTTGAGAAAGAAGCCACTGCCAGTCAATAAAGCCCAACTTATTAAGGTCATTGACAGTAAAATATCCGGTTTTAAATGAAGTTATATTTTGAAAAAAGTGAGAGCCTTGAGAAGGTGTAACATTAAAATCTTTAAATCCGGATTCTACAATTACCGAGGCGCCCGCAATTTGATCCCAAGTAACAGGTATACCAAGCCATTTGTCAAGACTTCCCCAGCGCCCCACTCCGATTAAAATATACGGTCTTTTCTGATCAAGCAATATTGAATTAAAATAACTTACTTCTGCAGCAGTTTCCTGGCTTTTAGAACGGTCAAACTTTTGAATATCAACAAAGACAATATCATGAATATCTTTTGTTGCGCCGTTGCCAAGTACCTGTTGGCTTTGACAGATCAAGTCTTCCGTATTTGCAGAATCAACATCAAGCTCTTCTAACTCATGGCTAATAACCAAGGGACGCATTTGAAGCATAGCAAATTCTTTCGGTCTGCCGAAAGGGACTTCAAGATTAACGGCAAATTCAATTTCCACCGGAACGCCCATCCCCCAAGCACCAAGATCGAGAAGTATATCTAAGATATCGGCAAGCGGAAAAACTTTTTGTTTTAAGATGGGAGCAAAAGTAACTACTCGCTTGCCGGCCCTTGATACGCCATCATAAACAGCATCATTTTCTACCGAGTATGTTGAGCCAACATTTATTAAAGTGTTATCCTCTTCAGCTTTCTTCAAGCCAAATCTCTTAATAAAATTATCAGGTTTACCAGTAAGAATTTTATTTGAATGATCGGTTAAATCGAGTGCAAAAAACTCCTGTTGTGCATTCCGAACAGTTTCTTTTGCAGAAAAGAATTGCATCATATGTTTAGGATATCTTGGGCAAAATCTTACCACATTACCTCCGTCTACGACCTGCTTTCCGAGCCCTAATCCAACCATGGCGATTCCGTCAGTAGATTTTTGCGGAGAGATCGGGTAAAAGTTATACGATTTTGCAACTCCTGAAAAATCCGGATAGAAGCGTCCATCCCGCTGCGCCCCAACAAGCCTTTGAATGATAACGGCCATTTTTTCCTCTTCCAGACGGTAAGTTGTAGCCTTCATATAATCTTGAGCTTTTTTATAAAAGGTAGAAGCAAAAACTCCTTTGATGCTTTGAAGTAACTGTTCAAGTCGGATTTTAGGATCTGGATCGTTGTTCGGAATCATATAAGTTTGGTAAACACCGGCAAAAGGTTGAAACTGCGAATCTTCAAGCAGACTTGAGGAGCGCACAGCAAGAGGTTCGTGAATGGCACTCAAAAAGTCGATAAGCTTTGTTACAATTTCAAGCGGAAAGATTTTTGCATTAAGAAAGCGGCGGGTAATTTCATCATCATCAATTCCGCCGAGCGCAAAAATATCAAGGCGGTTATCTTCCAAGAACTGATCGAAAACATCCGTAGCAATAACAACGGCAGAAGGGACAGAGATTTCAATTCCGTCAAATTTATTTTTTATCTTGTCATTATTGATTAAAGTATTGATAAAACCGAGCCCGCGTGCTTTACCGCCGAGTGATCCGCCACCGATTCTTGCGAAACTATTTTTATCATCGAATGATTCCTTATTAAAGTCTGTGATTACACCTTTTAATCTATTTTCTTGGTACAAATGGATAGAAGTAATTAATTCGTTTCTTAACTCCGATGAATTTTTGAAGTCTGAGACTTTTCTCGGTCTTAATTTATGAGCTAACCAAAATTCTGTCCTTGCTTTAAGCCATTTAGAATAATCATTTCTTTCAGCATGATAAAAAATACTTTCGTCGGGAACAATTTTTAATTGTTCTTCGAGTGTTTTAAGATTATTAGCACGTCCTACTTTTTTCCCGTTAGCAGCTTGAAATATAAAATCTCCGAAACCTAGATTATTCATAATGAACTTACGGAGTTCATGCAGAAGCTTTGGCGAACCTTTCAGGAGAAAATCGGCGCCGACTTCTTTGGCCTTTTCTGCAAACTCAGCATTGCTTGATTGAAGAAGAATCGGAATATCCTTGTGTTGGGCTTTTACATTTTTGGCAAACTTAATTCCCGCTTCCGGGTCTCTGACACCAAAGTGCCTGAAATTGCTATCAGTAATTATTCCGAGGATAAAATCTTCATACTTTGTATAATATTCCCAGGCTTCTTCATAGGTAGTACAGAGAAGAATTTTCGGACGGGCACGCATCCTTAAATATTTGTGGGTTAAATTAACTCCTTCAGAAAGTAGACGCTGTGACTGATCAAATATTTCAGTATAAATTAGGGGGAGATAAGCGGAATAAAATTTTACATTATCTTCAACTAAAATTATTACCTGTACACCGACAACGGAAGTGTCATTTTCGACATTAATTCTATCTTCGGCATATTTAATTATACCAATTATGAGTCGGTAATCCCCTTGCCAAATAAAAATTCTATCAAAGATGGAAGTATCATAATTTGCGATTAAATCTTTCCGTTCGCGGTTGTCGTAAGCCAATAGAATAATCGGAGTTTTAATACCAGCATCGCGAATAAGCCGGGCAAACTTAATTACATGCATATCTTCGATGTGCAAAGTGGTTATAATTAAGTCGAAGCGATTATCTTCAAGAGCAAGCTCCAGAGCTTCCGAGCCGGTTGTGACGTGCGTAATTTCAGGAGCCTGGCTTAAGTTTAGAAGTTGATAATCCTGACGGATAAGTTCATACAATCTTCCGTCTTCCTCAAAGAGATAATAATCATAAAGGCTTGAGATGAGCAAAATTTCCCGAATTTTATAACGCATTAATTTTTGGAACTCTTTAATACGAGTGCTAAAAATATCTTCAATGTCAATGATATTAAATTTGTCCATTTTTGAAATTACTGATTTATCGGTCAAGAAAAACTCTCATAAATATTAAAAGACCACATTAAGCAGCGACAAGCTATTTCGGTCAAAATAAGAAATCTCCTTTAAAAGGAGATATCTTATTTGAAGTAGTGCAAGTTGTGATTGTTGCACAATGATAGAATACATTCAAAATTAAACTAGACCTTGATCAAGCATAGCATCTGCAACTTTAAGGAAGCCAGCAATATTTGCACCGTTCACATAATTACCCGGAGTACCAAATCTTTCAGCAGTTGAAATACAAGTGTCGTGTATTTGTTTCATAATTTGATTTAAGCGGTGATCTACTTCTTCCTTTGGCCATGGAAGACGCATACTGTTTTGCGACATCTCCAAACCTGAGACGGCTACTCCGCCAGCATTAGCAGCTTTACCCGGGGCAAACAAAATTCCGGCATCTCTAAAAATCTTATATGCGTCAAGGGTTGTAGGCATATTTGCAGCTTCGCACACACACTGGCAGCCATTTTTAAGAAGCTCCTTTGCGTCATCAACAAAAATTTCATTTTGAGTTGCGCATGGCATTGCAACATCAACCTTAACGCTCCAAGGTCGTTTATTTGGATAGAATTCCACTTTAAATTTATCTGCATATTCTTGGACTCTGTCATTAGCGCTTGCTCTCATCTGTAAAAGGAAATCGACTTTTTCTCCTTTTACTCCAAATTTGTCATAAACGAATCCATCCGGGCCTGAAATAGTAACGACTCTTCCGCCGAGCTGATTAATCTTTTGAATGACACCCCAGGCAACATTTCCAAAGCCGGAGACAGCAAAAGTTTTACCTTCGATTTCCATTCCTT
>JAJYSI010000126.1 GCA_021793635.1 Bacteroidota bacterium | reverse complement strand
AGTACATAAAATGTTGAACGAAGTTAAATCCCGGTTTATGGGAAAAAGCATAATAAAAATTTCAGCTCTTTCGGCCGTTATCCTTTTAACAGCGGCTTCTTTGTCGTATGCACAGGATGCTGCAAAAGGCAAAACCACACAACACGAAATGAAAATGGATAAGAGTATGAAGATGGACACCAGTATGAAGATGGGTAAGAAAGGAAATATCAAAGAAATGATGAAAGGAAATCATTCCTCCCCTATAGCCTACAAAGGAGTGATTAATCTGAAGTCCATTGACGATAATAAAGACGGTAAGATATACCAATGCCCGATGGATTTTAATGTTTTATCCGATAAGCCTGGAGTCGATCCAAAATGCGGTATGAAGCTAAAAGAAGTTACGCTGACGCAAGCAAAAAATAATCTTACTAAACATGGCTTTAAAGTAAAATGATTATAATATGATAGGAAATGTATTAATAAATTTAGCACTTGTGGCTACATTATTTAGTGTTTTTAAATATTATCAAGCATCAAAAGGAAATATAAATGCTCTCCTCTATGCAAGATATGCATATCACGCATCTGCAGCTCTTGTTATTGTCACAAGCTTGTTTTTCCTTTATATAATCGTAACTCACCAGTATCAGTACAAGTATGTCTTTGATTATAGTAGTGCAAATTTATCTCCGGGACTTTTAATTTCTACTTTTTATGCCGGACAGGAGGGTAGCTTTCTTTTATGGCTTTTGCTTGCGGTGATTGTTGGAATTGTTCTTCAAAATTATTCTTCTAAAAAAGCTGATTTGGAATCCAGCATCATGATAATATATTCTCTTATCATCGTTTTTCTTATTGTTATGGTTACGCCGTTCTTTAAAAGCCCGTTTAATTTTATTAAGCACAAAACCATTTATAAGCTTCGTTTGGCTTGGCGTAGCGGTTATGTCAATTGGCTTTGTTTTAGTTGTTTTAAGAAGGAATAATGAAAATAAAATTTTAAATATTTAGCTCATGTAGCTGATTTTTATAAATAACTAATTTCTTAACAAAAAATATGAGGTGGGCTCATGAAATATTTAGTAGGAGCAGGTTCTGTAATAGCAGCTTTTATTATTGGGTATCTTATTTTCATTTATTCCGGCATATATAATATAAGCGCACTGGTTCCTCACGACAAGCCGACTTTATGGATGATGAATACCGTAAGAGATAATTCAATTATGCATAATGCAAATAATGATCTTAAAGCTCCGGATCTTTCCGATTCATCCTTAGTAAAGATGGGCTTTATTCATTATAGAGAAATGTGCGTAGGCTGTCACGGCGCTCCGGGCATTGAGCAGAGTGAAATAGCAAAAGGACTTTATCCTCATCCGCCTTTGCTTTCAAGAGCAGCTAAGGATTGGACTCCACAGCAGCTTTTTTGGATAACCAAAAACGGTTTAAAGATGACGGGTATGCCGGCATTCGGTCCAACGCACTCTGACGAGATGATTTGGGCTATCGTTGCTTTTACTAAAAAGCTTCCAACGTTGACTAAAGAACAATATCAAACTCTTGATAATGAAACTAAAGGCGAAAGCGATGAATAACCTTGAAGTTGGCTCTAAATAATAAGTAGCTTTAATATAGACAAACTAATAACAATTCTATATCTTCTTTCAATTGCTGTTTTATTATTCCTTCCAATACTCTGAAACGATATTTGGGTGTCCATACTATATGATAATCACATCTATATATTACATGGCTTAATTTCTTAAATTTATTCATAACTTAATTTTAATATTTTCACGGCATAGCCAAAAGAACATCACCTCCTTCGAAGCAGGTGGATTTCTGAGTTACATTAAAGAAACTTCATACGTAAAAAGTAATTGATCAGTGGTAAATCAATATTCTTACTTGATATAAATACCTGCCGCCCTTAATTTCATTTCAAATTAGAGAACTATGCTTTTCATTATAAGGAATAATCTAAATAAAATGCTTAGAATTATTTAGTAATCAGATAGTTATTCTTGGCAAGAAAGTTGATAGTAACTACTATGAACTTTAATAAAGTATATAATGTCAACATTAAATAAGTCAAATACACCGCTTTATACAATAAGCATGGCAGCCAAATTAGTAGGCATCTCTGTTCATACTATGAGAATGTATGAAAACGAAGGATTAATAATTCCCTTTAAGAAAGAAAGCAAACAAAGGCTTTATTCAGAACTGGATGTTGAAAGATTGAGATGCCTTCGAAAAGTAATAAACGAAGAACGAATTGGAATTGAAGGTATCCGCAGACTCCTTGCTCTAATTCCCTGCTGGGGCATTATAAAGTGTTCTTTAAAGGACAGGAAAAAATGCGAAGCATACAACATTGCTACAAAACCATGCTGGATGATAAATCATAAAAACAATTATTGTACCGGAAGAGATTGCAGGGTATGCGAGGTGTATCAAAGTTTTAGTAATTGTGAAAGCATAAAAAACAAGTTAAAAGAATTAATAGCATAGAAAAACTAATAGTTAAAGGAAGAGTTAATAAAATGAAAAAACTTCTTATTCTTGGTGCGGGAACCGCCGGGACAATGATGTTAAATAAATTATATAATGCGCTTGATAAAAATGAGTGGCAGATTACGATAGTTGATCAAAACGAAACTCATTATTATCAGCCTGGATTTTTATTCATACCTTTCGGAATTTATTCAAGAAATGACGTTATTAAACCCAAGCGTGATTTTTTCCCTTCAGGCGTAAATGCAATAATTGCTCAAATCGATAAGGTTGAACCTGAAAATAACCGTGTATTATTAAATAATAATCAGGTACTTTCCTACGATTTGTTATTGATTGCTACGGGTTCAAAAATAAGTCCCGAAGAAACGGAAGGGATGAAAGATAAATTATGGCATAAAAATATTTTTGATTTTTATACCATCGAAGGCGCTTGTGCACTTAAAAATTTTTTCAAACATTGGGAAGGCGGCAAATTGGTTCTGAATATAACTGAAATGCCAATCAAATGTCCCGTTGCTCCGTTAGAATTTGTATTCCTGGCAGATTCATATTTTACAGAAAAAGGAATGCGCGATAAAGTTGACATTCACTTCGTTACTCCCCTTCCGGGCGCTTTTACAAAGCCTAAAGCTTCAGCTATACTTGGTGATTTTTTGGATAAAAAAAATATTAGGTTGACCACAGACTTTAGTATAGGAAGAGTTGATAACGACGCTAAAAAAATTATTTCGTGGGATGAACAAGAAGTTCCCTTTGACGTATTAGTAACAATCCCAACAAATAAGGGAGACGATTACATAAAAAGAAGCGGCATGGGAGATGAATTAAATTTTATTCCCACCGATAAGCATTCGCTTAGATCCGAAAAATATGAAAACATATTTGTTATAGGAGATACGACAAATCTCCCAAGTTCAAAAGCCGGTTCAGTGGCTCATTTTCAATCGGAGATTTTATTTGAAAACATGCTAAGCTTCATGGAAGGCAGAGAACCGAAAGAAAAATTTGATGGACACGCTAACTGCTTTATTGAATCAGGTTTTGGTAAAGGTATTCTAATCGATTTCAATTACGAGACGGAACCATTGCCGGGTAAATTTCCGCTTCCGGGTATTGGACCCTTTTCTCTGCTTGAAGAAACAAAAATGAATCACTACGGCAAAGTAATGTTTAGATGGATGTACTGGAATTTTCTTGTAAAAGGTTTGGAATTACCGATTGAATCGAATATGTCAATGGCTGGAAAGCGAGTGTGAAATGGAATCTAACAATATTCAAGAACAGATGGATAAAATTAACAACAAACTCGATGTAATTCTTGAAGAGATTGAACTTCAGAAAAAGCACAGACGGGAAATAGAAGACTTGAAAGATGACTTAATGAGAGTCGGAAATGACCTTTACCGTTCTACTGTAATTGAACTAGATCAAGTGCACGATTATCTAAATACCGGTGATATTTTCCACCTTGGGAAAAAACTGCTTCGAAACGTTAATATAATCACCAAAAGTATTGAGCAGATGGAAAGCATTAAAGATTTTCTGAAGGATGTTTCTCCGCTTTCCCGCGAATCATTTATTGATCTGATGAACAAACTTGATGAATTTGACCGCAAAGGATATTTCCAGTTTATCAAAGAACTCGGCAAAGTTGCAGATAAAATTGTTACTTCATTCGGTCCCGATGATGTAAATAATCTCGGTGAAAACATTGTTACAATAATTAATACGGTAAAAAATCTTACTCAACCGGATATGCTGCATAGTATCAACAATGCGATATCAGTTTACAAAAAATTAGATATTGAAGTTTCAGACAAGATTTCTTTTATATCATTAATTAAAGAATTAAATACTCCTGAAACGAAAAGAGGATTAGCGTTTGCAATTCAATTCTTAAAGAATTTGGCTGCAAATGGCTCTAAAGATTTAACAAACGTAAAATCATTACAAACAAATTAATAAAGGAAAAACAATGGAAGCGGTAGAACAAAAAAGCATAATTTTAGAGCGGGATGCCGACAGTAATCTTAAAAATTTATCCGATTGGAATAAAGAAGTTGCTGTTGAGCTTGCAAAAGAAGAAGATATTACTGAACTAACCGAAAGGCATTGGCTGGTAATAAATTTTATGAGAAAAGAATTTAAGGAAAAAGGTGATGCGCCATCTATACGCAGATTGACTAAGGAAAGCGGTGTAGAGACTAAAGAATTATACTCACTATTTCCAAAAGGTCCGGCAAAAAAAGCGGCTAAAATTGCCGGTTTACCTAAACCAAAAGGTTGCATTTAATTAAAGGAAAATAAAAATGGAAGAGTCAATTAAAAAAGTTTCGATAGTTATTTCGAAAGGTTCTTTAGAGGGAGTATATCCCGGTTTGATAATGGCTAACGGCGCTCGAATGGAAGGTATAGAAGTAACATTGTTTTTTACTTTCTTCGGTCTGCACGCTGTCATCGAAAAAAAAATGGACAAACTAAAAGTTGCCACGGTTGGTAATCCGGCAATGTGTGTCCCATCTGCTATGGGCCCGGGTTTACCAACATGGATGGGCACGTTACCGGGAATGTCTTGGTTTGCTACCGGAATGATGAAAAAAGAAATCGAGAAATTAGACATCCCCCCGGTACGTGAATTTATTGAGATGATTCACGATACCGGCTGCGAAATTTACGGCTGTAAAGCTACTGTGGAAATGTTTCATCTAACAAAAAAAGATTTCTGTCCTCAAGTAGATGATATTATTTCTGTAGGACAATTTTATGAAAAGTCCGCAGGCGCTCAGATAATTTTTACTTAATACGACAATAAGTTCTATTTAGAGCGTACTTGAGATTGAGCGAAAAGACTATGTAACCGAGCATTGAGACTTCGGCGTGAGCTCAGTCGAACGCTTGTCGAAATGCGGTATTTGCAATAAAATGCTGGCTTCGACAAGCACAGCCAGCGCAAAATATTACTTTCTGGTCAGTCTCAAGTACGCTTTTTTCCCCTGAATCTGTCTCGTCATGTTTTTCAATTCCTAATTATCTTCAGCTATGCTGTTTAACATCAGCCGGTAAATACTCCGGCTTATTTCATCATCCCTGCCTGCGCCAAGGCTTCGGCAGGCAGGTTCTTTAGTTCAAAGCGGCATTTCTTTATGTTGTTAAAATATAGTTGTAAATTTAGTATTAAGTTCCTTTCAAATTATTAAAAGGTCATTACATAGTGATTACACAATTATTTTGAGCAGGTGAAATGTTAAAATATAAATTTGGGTTAGGCAGAAAAGTTGCTGTAATTGTAGTAAGCGCCTTATTATTTTTTAGTATTTGTTTTGTTTTTTTTGCTCATGTAACTGGTTACAAAATGCTTGAGAAACAAGCACAGGCTAAAGCAGATGGAATTGCTGAGTTCGGCAAAGGTATCTTGGAGCATTTGATGGTTGAAGGCAAGCCGCATATATTGGAAAGAGTGTTAAGATCGGCAATAGTTTCTCCACAGATCAACGATGTTATGATATTGGATAAGGATGGTATAATAGCCGTTCGTTCGACTAATAAAGATATCGGCAAAAAATTTAAGTTAGCTAATTTACCTGACGTAAGCGCTGTCTCGAAAGAAAGTTTCTTCCCTGTTGTAGAAAATAAAAATCATTATCAATATGTAGTTAACCCGGTATTTAATAAACCTAAATGTTATTCCTGTCACGGCAGCACAGAGAAAATTTTGGGTTATTACGTTGTTAAGGCTTCGATGAACGACCTTCTAAAAGTTGCAAAGGAACATCGTTCCTTAAATATTATTTTTACACTTCTAATCGTAATTGGCATAGGGATTACGATAATGTTAGCGCTTTATTATATCGTTATTAAACCTGTCAATAGATTAGAACGGCATATGAACAAAATTGGAGATTCCGTTAACCGTTCTAAGGCTTATGATGATACGCAATTCTCCCTGCTTAGTGAATCTAAAAGGAATGATGAAATTTCGGACCTTGAAAAAACTTTTAATAAGTTGATAAGCCGTTTAAATGAAAGTAAGGCAAAGCTGAATGAGATGCACCAGAATCAGCTTGAGCAGGCGGATAGGATGTTTACAGTGGGGGAAATGGCAGCCAGTCTTGCTCATGAAATTAAGAATCCTATTTCAGGCGTAATTGGAGCGCTGCAGATTTTTGACTCTGAAGCTCAAAGCGGTGATGCAAAGAAAGAAATTATTGGTGAGATGATGTCTTTGCTGCAAAGGGTAAATAACACGGTGAATGATTTGTTAAGCTACGCAAGGCCTAAACCGCCGGTTTTTAAAACTGTAGATGTAAAATCGCTTATCAATAAAACTTTATCGCTTATCACTCCATTGCAGCCAGAGAAAAAAATAAGCTACAATGTTGTGCTTGACGATGAATCGTTAGTTATTTTTGCCGATATCAACCAACTGCAGCAAGTATTGTTTAACCTGATGCTTAACGCTCTTCAAGCAATGGGTAACGAAGGTACATTAAATGTTTTTGTGAAAAAGAAAGAAAATTCGGTTGAGATAGAAGTGATAGACAACGGCGCGGGTATAAAGCCGGAAACACTCCCTTTTCTTTTCAAACCCTTCTATACCACCAAGCATAAAGGCACGGGTTTAGGTTTAGCTATCTCAAAAAGAATAATTATGCAGCACAGCGGTAGCATCGAGATAACAAGCGAAGTTGGAAAGGGCACAAAAGCAAAAATTTTTTTACCTCTTGAGCAAAACGGAAAATAATTATGAGAGCGGAAACAATACTTGTTGTTGACGATGAAAAATTAATACGATGGTCGCTTAAGCAAAGTTTACAAAAAGAATCTTTTAATGTTTTGGAAGCGGAGACCGTTAAAGCAGCTTTAGACCAGGTTTCTGAATTCGAACCCGATTTAATTATTTTGGACCAGCGCCTGCCTGACGGAACCGGTATAGAGTTTATTCAAAAATTAAGAGAGATATCTTTTGATAATCCTATCATTATGTTGAGCGTTGTCGATTCTTCAAACGTTGCAGTGCAAGCAATGAAGCTTGGCGCTTTCGATTATGTTACAAAGCCTATTAATTTTGATGAACTTAAGATTGTAATTGAAAAAGCGATGGAGTCTATCCGATTAAAAAGACAAATTGTTTCATTGAGGAATGAGCAAAAGAAACAGTTCGGTAATCTTGTCATAATTGGAGATTCACCGGTGATGAAAAAATTGTTTAATATGATTTCCAGGATTGCTGCCAGCGATTCATCTACTGTGCTTGTTACAGGAGAAAGCGGCGTGGGAAAAGAATTGGTAGTTAGAAGAATCCATGCACTGAGTGGAAGAAAAGATAAATGCTTTATGGCTGTAAATTGCGCTTCGCTTACGGAATCATTAATCGAGAGCGAGTTATTCGGTCATCAAAAAGGAGCTTTTACCGACGCTAAAAATCTAAAAAAAGGAATGTTCGAACTTGCCGACGGCGGCACCATTTTTTTAGATGAAATTGGAGACATCTCCCCCAACCTGCAAGTTAAACTGCTGAGAGTGCTGGATCAAAAATCGTTTAAGAGAGTAGGCGGCACATCAGAAATTTCTGTAGATGTAAGAATAATTACTGCAACCAATCAACCTCTTGAGGAGAAAGTTGAGGAAGGAAAATTTAGAGCTGATTTGTTCTACCGTCTTAATGTTGTTTATATTCATGTACCACCGTTAAGAGAAAGAGGGAATGATATTTTACTTTTAGCTCAGTATTT
>JAJYSI010000125.1 GCA_021793635.1 Bacteroidota bacterium | reverse complement strand
TATAACTACTACCATAGATGGAGCCATCTATCCAAATTTTACATTGAGATTTAAGGTTACCTTCAACATAAATTGAAGCAACAAATTTAGATTCTGATTTCTTATCAAGGTCGGTTTCAATATGGGTGTTTGCAGCTTTTAATTTTATCAATCCCTTATCAAAATAATTCATTATTTCAGAAAAAGAAGTTTTTAGGAATTGTTTTTTTTCAAGGTCTGTTATAGTTCTTTTGATTTTCGGTAAAAGTATGTCATCTGGAACTTTGTCTTCTAAAGTACTTTCAGGCGGGGATGGCTTATAGAGTTTTTTAAGAATTGCAGAACAAATCTTATCAGGACTTAATTTTTTGCCGTCAAGATAACCGATTGTTGGACGAATTCCAGGAATTTCCGTATCATCTAATTTGACGGGTAAGATATATTCTTCATGTTGCTGAAAGGCTCTTGCTTGAGCACTTTCTCTTTCATGATTCGTCCATAATTTTTTAGCATAATGCAGAGATAAGAACATTATGCAAAATCTTGATCCCTTTCGGTAAATTTCATCAAGATAGACATATAAATCTTTACCCCATAAGACTTCTTCTTCAAACTTATCGTAGAATACTTCCACCCCATTAGTCTTAAGACATTTTGCAACTTCTTCAACATAGTTTCTATCTTCGCCAGCAAAAGATAGGGTGATCTCGTATTTATACTTAGTGTTCATTTTTTAATATTTATTTTTTGAGTAATTTCGCCGGGTTCCGTTACTACATCCCAAAACCATTTACCGAAGCTGCTGAAATCGTTTATTGCTTGGATCCATTCATTTAGGAAGTCTCTTTTTACTTTGTCTTGTTCGGTGTCTTGGCCTTTTACTTCAATTATTAAATATGTGCCGTCAATAAGTTTTACTATGAAATCAGGACGATATTTGTGAATTATGCCTTGATACATGTATGGAATTTCAAATCCTATGTGGTCGTTCTTTACCCAGGCTGCTACGTTTGGATTGTGGTCTAGTTGAAATGCTTCTGAAGCTTCCCATGTGCTATCGTAAACGCAAAAGTTTATGTGAGATTTATTTGTTCTTTCGCATGGCTTGCTTGTGTACCATTGGCGCATATCCGATGTTGAACGAATTGGTTTGTCGGGGTCAAAGACCGGTGTTAATGATTGTGTGTTCTCATATCTGATTTGATGTTGAATGTGATTGACTATAGAAGTCATGTTCATTGCAAGCAATACTCTGCGCTTTAGTCCTTCTTGAAAGAAGAGTGGCGGATTGATTTTTATAATATCTGAGTTAATAAATTTCTCTGTTATTCTGACAAGTTGAGATATTAAATATGATTTGTCACCTTTCCATTCATGCTGCATTTGATCGAATAAATCACGAGCAGTCTCAAATATTATTTTTTGGTACCGGTATCTCTCGCCAAGTTCTTCAATCTTAATTTCAGCAATTTTTGTTACATCCGGCTTGCCATCAATAATTGGGGCTATCTCTGCAAGTGTAGGTGTATTATATGCATTAATTTCCAAAGTCTTTACTTTGGAAAAATCAATCTTCAATTCGGGTGTGTAAACATGATCTATACGAATTACATTAGGCCATTGAATTTCATATTTCTCATTTTCTTTTGCCGGTTCAATTAGTGTTTTTGCTTTAACCGATGGAGGCGGAGGACCATCCTGTTCTTCATGGGGAAGAAACGTAAAAGGCACACCAAATATATTAACATATTCAGCATCAAAAAATCCGGTGTCCTTATTTACTTCATAAGAGGTTCTTCTTAGACCACGACCTACAACTTGTTCGCAAAGAAGTTGGCTACTAAAAGCGCGCAGACCCATTATATGTGTTACTGTCTTTGCATCCCATCCTTCAGACAACATACCGACACTTATTACATTTCTTATCTGTTCACCTGGTCTGCCAATTTGACCGACAGTATCGACAGTTAATCTTAGTAGTTTTGCCTGCTGATCCTTAGTTAATTTTTTTACAGGCGTTTCTTCCTCATAATCTTCTTCAACAGCTATAGTTTCCAAGTCTTCATCTTCATCCATTGCCTCTGCCATACCAAGAACTTTTGAATCAATATGTAGAATCTTTTCGGGTTCGCAAAGCTCATCTATCATTATTTTTTTGTGGTCGAAGGTAAATTTTAATCTAGCAGCTGTGTAAGTTGTGTTAGCAACCGTTATCATTACAGGCGGAACGGGGTGACCAGACTTTTGCCAACTTTCATAAGTTGTAAGCCAATCCTTACCAAGGAGATAATATGCTTGCGTAATTAAAGAAGGAAGTACTTCGAACTCTTGAGCTTTTCTTGTAATATCATCTTTAACATATTCGTAAATATGATAGAGTTTGGATTTATAATCCGAAGCATTTGGAACGGAATCATCACGAACGACAACACGCGGAGTTTTAACAAGACCGGATTCGATTGCGTCATTTAAACCAAAGTCACTTACTATCCAGCCGAACAATGCTTCTTCGGTTGTCTTCTTCCCAGTAGGTGCAAAAGGGGTTGCTGAGAAATCGTAACAGCATAAAATATTTCTTGTACGATTTATTCTATCCAATCCGCCGATCCATTTGGTTGCTTCTTCAATTTCTTCTTTAGCAACACCTTTTGTTTTGGACTCCGCGGCAAATCGCCAGGCATGGTGGGCTTCATCATTTATAAGGACGATATTTTTTGAGCCGGACATTTCTTCGAGAACTTCGCGTGTGTAAGCTTCATCGCTTTTAGCGCCTCGCTTATCAACGGATTTCTTTTTCAAGATTCTTGTTTCATCTTCCCAATTAAGCTTATGCCAATTTTTAATTATTATTTTGCCTTGACGAAGTTTTTCTGTTAGACCTGCAGGAATAATATTGAATTCATCATAATAGTTTTTAGGCTCTGAAGGAATAAGAACTTCAAGACGAGATTTTACAGTGAGACCCGGCGCAACGATAAAAATGTTTTTAGAGAAACGCTGGTCTAGCGGGTAAGTTACTTTGTTAAGAATGTGCCAAGAGATAACCATTGCCATAACAATTGTTTTTCCGGAACCGGTTGCCATTTTAGAGCATAGGCGTAAAAACTCACCACCGTCTGAAGGGATATCAATACCAACTTTTTCTGATTCCGGAGCTTCGGTTAGCCATATTAGGGTTTCAATTGCCTCGAGCTGGCAGAAGAATAATTTTTTATCCGGGCGTAATTCTTTATCGTTCCAATGATCTAATAATCTTTTAGTTATACCGGATACACCGGGATATTTATTTTCTCTCCATTTTTTTATACGCGGACGAATAAGATTTACTAAAGGTATTTCTACAAAGATACCGGGATCGTCAAAGGAGTGTGAGGATTCGGAAGCGATAATATAGCCTGCAGAGCGGCGGCCTTCTTTTTTTTCAAACGTACGATACTCACGATTATAAGACCAATAATGTGTTGGTTCGGAGTAAGGAGAGTTGATTATGAGCTGGCTTATTTTATTCAATTTGTTTTGGGAGGATTTAAAAGTTTTGGATTTGCAGTCAATACTTCAATAGCTTTAATTGCATGGAGAAAATCCCTATCATCTGTAACAATCTTAAAACTTGAGATTGATGAAAGCTCTTCCGAACATAAATCATTGAAGTCAGAATTTTCTATTCGATTTAATATATCTTTAAGATTATAATCTGAAAAATTATCATCAGCTTGTTTTGTTATTTGGGAAATTTGTTGATTTATAGTTGCACGTATTGTTTTTATTGTATTGCTATATTCTGCAGACGGACGGTAATCTTTTTTGAACTCTGCGAATTGTACGGGATTTATATTTTTCTTGATATTGAAATCTAGCCGGATATATCTATTGATAAATTCCGATAATATCAATGAAGATATATAAATGGTCGAATTAGCCTTAATAACTTTAACTAAAAAATTTTCGTAATTCTTTATTGCAGCCGAATTGTAACTACCAAGCGGGCAATACAAGTAGAGCCAAATGTTAGCATCAAATAAAAATTTATCCGAATGGACAGGTGAATAATTATTAATATTAATTATCTTCGTCATTTTTTAAAGTCTCCCTTATTCCTTTTTCTACTTTTTCCTTTTCCGCAAAATATTCCTTCGCCCGCTCAATAACTTTCTTTAGTAACAGCAAATCATCATCATTAAGATTTTCTATTGAGAGATGCTCTTTGATAAAATCACTTTCATAATATCCATACAACCTTCCTATAGAAGAGTTTAAGAATGTTGAAGTTATCAATTCAATATTATTAAAATCCAATACTACATTATTCTTGCTTTGCAGGATTTTATTTATACGGTCATAAAGTTTATTTCCATCATCAGTTGCAACAGCAGCATGACTGGAAATGAGTTCAAAAATATTTACTTTAATTTCATTCATTTTTATCCTTTAAAAAATATCTTCAAGTTTTAATTCGCTTTTTAAACAATACGAACTTTTGTCGTTAAGATTAAACTCTAAATTAACAATTGTACCATCAAATTCATTGTCAAAGCTCATTTGATTTATTTCATTCCCCAACTGATGCCAATATCCATCGCTTGATACTATTTGAATCTTACCATTATTCAATTTTAAGAAATCTCTAATCAGACTTAAGCCAAGTCCACCGGGAGTATCGCCAATCTTTGTAGTGTGTTTTTCTTGGACAGCCCAATCAATTGTATCGCTACCGATTAACATCTGTTTTAAGTATTCATTTACATTTGTTTTTATTGTTCTGCCAAGATCAACAATAGTAAAATCTAATTTGCTTTTAGCCGGATAATATTGACCACAACTAAAAATATCACCAGATTTACCATGAATTACTGCGTTATTGAAAATTTCGAATATGCTCTCATTAATTTTTTTCCTTAATCCTATGCTCATTTGAGGTAAAACAGTTTTAGATAAAAGCTCATTATCTAAATAATATTTAAAAACCTTTTCTTCATTTGGCTTAAATTTTTTGTATTTAATTGTTGTCTGATAATAATCCTCAATTTTGTACCCCCCAAAGTTACTTAAAAAATGATTTTTACTGAATATTTTTTCCAATTTATCTTTAAGATTAATAATTTTTATAGTATTCAGGCTTTCATCCAGTCTGCTTAAAATTGCCCCTAAAATAGCAAGTAGATTTGCCTCAAACCACTCTGTATTGGAAAAATCAATTACAATTGTATCAATAAAAGCATTTTTTGTATCGTTGTAAAAATCGTTTAAGATTTTAAAACCTTCATAAGTACTTTTGACTCGAACAGGCATGTCAATTTTATGCGCCATAATAATGTACTCTATTAATTTTTCATAATATAATAAAACATAACCATTAAAATATAAATGAAATATATAAAACTCATCTCACAATTATTTATCCGGGCGTAATTCTTTATCGTTCCAATGATCTAATAATCTTTTAGTTATGCCGGATACACCGGGATAGTTATTTTCTCTCCATTTTTTAATACGCGGGCGAATAAGATTTACTAAAGGTATTTCTACAAAGATCCCGGGATCGTCAAAGGAGCGTGAAGATTCGGAAGCAATAATGTAGCCGGCAGAGCGGCGACCTTCTTTTAATTCAAATGAGCGAGTTTCACGGTTATAAGACCAATAATGAGTTGGTTCGTGATAAGGGGAATTGATTATGAGTTTGTCGATTTTATTCATTTGGAACAACCATTTAATTAACCCTCAAGCTTTGTAATCCACGAATTAAAATGGCTGCATTTAGTCCTCAAGGTTTCAATATTAACCTGTGCAAGTATCAATTGACTATGAAAAGTTTTTTCATAATCCGGGAAAATATTTTTTAATCTTTTTGACGGAGCAGTAGACGGATTTTCATTTATTTCTTCGGGCGAATTGAAAGAATTATTTATAGCTGTTACTTGCCGTAATTTACCCGGTACATTTATAAAAGCGCCTGGAATTTTTTCTTCGCTTGCGAAAATTAATGCTTCAAATTCATGAAGCTGGATATATGGCAAAAATTTATGATGGTTTATATCGGCACTAAATTGATTTTCCATATATTCAACGCGGGCATAACAAGTGCCGAAAGGACGATTACTATAACCGGGGAAATCATTTGGTAATGCATAGTAGTCTATCATTGTGGTTACAATATCAGCAGATGTATCTTTCAATAAAGGGAGTAAATCTCTTTTAACTTGATTATATGAGTTAACACCGCCTTTATGATCCGGACCGCGAACTTCTCTTTTTGTTTTAATAACGGTGGGTATAAAAAAAATATTTTTTGTAGATAAATAAGGAGATAGAACCCTTTTAACAAATCCTTCTTCTGTCTGTCCTTCGACAAGGATAAAAACTTTTTTCGGCATCTACGGTCTACCCCCAAGAACATTCTTTTCCCATAATTCACCGATAGCATATTCATTCAGCCAATCTGTTAAAGAATTTCTATCAAGATGTCTGAATATTGATTCTCCGTTATTCCTATCTACGACAATAATGTCTTCCGGTTCAAAATGATTAAGAAAAGTTACAGAGTGAGTAGCACAAATAATCTGCTTATCTTTTGCAGCAAGTGATTTAATTAATGAACTGAGTAATTCTAATGCTGCGGGGTGAAGCCCTAATTCCGGTTCGTCAATAATAATTGTGTCAGGTGGTTTTGGCTGCAATAAAAGTGTTATCAGACAAATAAATCTAAGTGTTCCATCAGAAAAACGAGTTGCATCAAAATACTCATCCATACCAACATGTTTCCATTCAAGACGAATTTTATCATTATTCAATGCTGAAGGTTCTAAATTAAACTTTTGAAAAAAAGGTGCAATTAGCTTTACTGTATTTTCTATTCTTAAAAAATAATCATTGAAATTTTCTTGAAGTAGATAAAGGTATGCTGCTAAGTTTGAGGCGTCTCCTCTGAAGTGTCTATTATCATGGACATCTCCATCTCCCTTGACCCTTGCCGAAAAACTTGTATCGTGAAAATGATATGATTTTAAGTTTCCAATAGAATAAATCATTTGAACAACAGAGTTGATATAACTCTTAGTCATTCGCAGCTCATCCAAATTAGTTTCCATATTACCAGTTGCAATATTCAGTTCATCGGGTTCATCTTTGATCCGTTCCTGATGCCAAACAATTTCTTTATTAAAATAAAGTTTGTTTTCAACTGTACCGGCTAATTCAAATTCATACCATGCGCGTTCTTCAAAAGAGATATTACATGAAAAGAATTCAGAATGCTTTCTGCCAAAAAATAATAAGTTATCTGCTCCATCATTTTTTGCAACATATTTCCGTAAGTTTTGGGAGATCATGTTCCCCAACAGATCAAAGAACTGTACAAAATTAGATTTACCCGCGCCATTTGGACCGATAAGAACATTGATCTTATTTAAGGGCAAATCAAGTTCTCTGATAGACTTGAAATTATTGATTCTTATCCTGCTTACTTTCATCGTTTCATACTTTGTTTGTTATGCAAAGATAATGTTTTTAATAAAGTTATGCATTGCCCAATAATTTTTCTTCATATCAAAAAGGAATCACACTGTGAAAGCGCCATAACTTTCTGCTTATCGTTTTCAAGGTGGCAACTTTCGTCGCAGTATATGTTTATTATTTGGGGCATCGAATAATTTATATGATTTTAAGTAACTAATATTACCAAGTTTTAAAATGAATAAGTTTTACGATTGTACAATTTCATTTAAAATACATTCTCGATGTATTATTTGCCATTTCATATAAAGTAATGGCATATTTATTAATATCTTGATATTTTTCAATAGTTTTTGAATATATAAACAGGGGTTCTAATTCGTTCTGGGTTAGCATAATTATATTGGAATGTCTATTGATATGAGCGGATTTGCAAAGCTCAATCTCATGTTTTGTAAATTCAGATAATTTAGAAAAAAGAAGGTAAGTTCTTATTCTATCTTGTGGAAAATGTTCAGCAACTGAAATTAAATGATCTACATCATCCTGTTTAATTATATCACCTTTTGATTTGCATTCAGAAAAAACAATTTCTGGAATATCATTAAATGTTTGACTGATAAAAGTGAATTACTACCGCCTGGGAAGGCGGTAGCTTCATTTTCGTCTAAAGAACGACTAAAGAGTTGCTAATCTGATATCTTGAATTCTCCATCTTCTTTTTCTATATCTTGGTTTTCTATATACTTCATTATTACTTCGTCCGTTACATTTCCACTGCTTGCTACAAAATATCCTCTTGCCCATAGATGTCTTCCCCAAAATTCTTTTTGTATTACCTTAAACTCTTGTTGAAGTTTT
>JAJYSI010000124.1 GCA_021793635.1 Bacteroidota bacterium | reverse complement strand
GTTGAATTATAAGGACGCTTTATCGGCATCTGGAAATAAAGGAATTACAAGACGATATCCGCACACACCGGGAATTGATGCTGCAGGCATTGTTGTTGAATCAACTAAAAAAGATTTTATCGCCGGAGATGAAGTCATCGTTACAGGATTCGACCTCGGCATGAACACTCCGGGCGGATACGGACAATTTATTCGCGTTCCTTCTGATTGGGTAATAAAGCTTCCGAAAAGTATGACCTTAAAAGAATCTATGATATACGGAACCGCCGGTTTTACAGCGGCGTTATCTCTTCATAATCTTGAAGCAAATGGATTAGACCATATGTCTAAAGAAAACATTTTAATTACCGGCGCAACAGGCGGAGTTGGCTCGTTGTCAATTGCAATTTTATCTAAAGCCGGTTATAAAAAAATAACTGCTGTTACGGGAAAAATAGATAAGGAATCTTTTTTAAAAAATATCGGCGCCTCAAGAATCATTAATCGAGAAAGTATTGACGACAAGTCCGGTAAGGCGCTTTTACCAATAAGATGGGCAGCAGTAATTGATTCCGTTGGCGGAAATATTCTTGCTACCGCAATCAAATCAACAGTTTATGGTGGTTCTATTGCGGCATGTGGACTTACTCAGTCGCCTATTCTTAACACTTCCGTTTATCCTTTTATTCTCCGCGGAGTTAAATTATTAGGAAGCGATTCTGCACATTGTAATATAAATATTAGAAAAATGTTATGGAATAAATTAGCAGGTGAATGGAAACCTAATACTTTGCATCTAATCACATCCGAATGCTCTCTTGAAGAATTGAGTGGGAAAATCGATTTGATACTTCGAGGAAATATTACAGGTAGGGTAGTCGTAAAACTTGACTAAAAAATTTTCATGGACTAAACTTATCGCTGCGCATTTTATAAAGCGAATTCTAAACGCAATTAACTTTTCACATAAATAATTAAATTAATGCTAAATTAGAAAAACAAAAATAAATCAGTTATAATTTTTATGCTTACAAAAGATTATTTAATGCGGATGATTGATACGCTTGTAAAAGCGCTTGCTAAACTTGTCTTCTTAAAAGATGCCAAGGATTATAAAACAGCATTATCTGAACTTAACAATGTAACAAAGGAATTCTTTGGATTAGACTTAAATTTTGTTGACAACATTTCCGATGTACAGCTTATCGACCTTATCGGTAAAAATGAGTTATTACTTCCGGGGAATTGTTACGTGTTCGGAGTTTTATTTAACGAAGAAGCCGAAATATTTGAGCTTCAGAATAATATGGAAAGGGCAATTAATTTGTATGAGCGTTCCTTGTCTCTTTTTGTCGAAGGATTGAAAACCTCTCCTACCATAATTGAACCTGATCATCTAAATAAAATTAATTTATTGACCTCCAAGCTTAAAGAATTTGAAATAACTATGGATACCGAAGAAAATCTTTTCTTCTATTATGAATTTTCAGGCAATTTTGCCGAAGCTGAAAATATTATTTATAATTTGATTGAATACGATGATAATTATATCGAAAAAGGGATAAGATTCTGCGAACGTTTATTAGAAAAAACGGATGAAGATTTAATCAAAGGAAATCTCCCACGCGAAGAAGTCGAGGAAAGCATATCAACCTTAAAAGAAAAACTCAAATTAAAGAATAGCCATTTTTAGACAATATTTCAAAATCATCACAGAATAATCCGGGACAAGATTCTGATACTTTCGATAGAATTTGCTCTAAAATCTATGCCAGCCTGTTGAGGCTGTTGCACAACTCCAATATGTCATTTCGTTCCTTACCATTTTTGTCACAAACGTGATTATTTTCATCATGTTTTTGACCAAATTCTTCCCATTTCTACTAGGCCTCTACCAAGCCTATAACAAGCCTCAACTAGGCATCTAATTTTATCTAAATATCTCATAAAAAAAAGTCGGCCATTTTGGCCGATACCCATCAAAATATATTCATGTATCGAGTAAAAATACCTCTATGTTCAAATGCGATCAAATATAATATTGTGTGCAATTGTAACTGGTAATATTCTGATTTTCTTGAGTGTGCCACACTGTACGTTCTCTTTACTGAAGTTTAGGTAATTTCATACCAATTTTATCGGTGCCTTTCTTCATCTAAAAGAATTATATTCCACCTATAATATATCTGGATTTATATAACATTGCATGATTATCCAACGAGATTACTAAGTCGAATAATAAAAAATTACAATTGAAGGATTGAAAGATGAGAAAAATAATGTATGCTCTTTTAACTTTTGCCATACTAATTATTCCCGCATGTTATACAACGCAGAATGTTTCAGTAGCAAATAGTCCAACCCAAACCTTCAGTCAACTAGATCAATACGGTCAATGGATAAATGTACCGCAAGTAGGAACTGTTTGGCAACCAAACGTTTCACAGCAATGGCAGCCTTATTCAGATGGACGTTGGGTATGGACTGCTAATGGTTGGATGTGGGATTCCTACGAACCTTATGGCTGGGTGGTTTATCATTATGGCTATTGGGATAACAATCCTCAATACGGATGGATTTGGGAACCGTCTTATCAATGGGCTCCGGCTCGTGTGGTATGGTATAATCAAAACGGTTATGTCGGTTGGGCGCCCCAACCTTCGCCTAATTATCCTGTTGCAAATGTTTACTATAGTCAAACAAATTACTGGGTAGTCGTTCCTCAGAAAAATTTTATAAATCAGGATGTTGTCAAATATAGGACTAGTGAAAACAATAGCGCAATTAGAAATATTAGAAATAATGAAGGCGGTCGAGCTCCGGATGTTCGTGAAATAGAAAATGTCACAAACCAGAGGATACAGGAAGCCAACATAGTAAATGAAAAAGTATCTGCCGGAAACCAGCAAATAATTCGTGCAAGAGTGCAAAAGGAAGGAAATTTAAGAAACGACCAGATTAAAAATAATGGCGTACAGCAAAATGATAATAAAGCTATACCACCCCCAGTTACCAGGCCAGTTACTCCTACGCAAGTTACTAGGCCTGTTGCACCTCCACCGGTTACTAGACCTGCTACACCTCCGGTAAGAAGTCCTGTAAACACTAATCCTAAAACGGATTATAAAAACCCGGTTGAAAGAAAGCCGCCTATTGATAATAGTAAAAAAATACGAGAGAGCGTTCCAAAGCGAAATAATAATATGATACGCGGTGCAGGAACTCAGAAAGTAAATACGCCTAAAATAGACCGGAAAAAGCAATCTCCCGTTAAACAAAAGAAAACTCCACAAGTAAAACCTAATTCAAAGAAGGATTCGATAAATATTCGCCGGGAAAATATTAAAAGGTAAAATATTCATTTAAAAATAAAAAGCCCCATAATCGGGCGACTATGGGACTTTAGTTCCTTAAGTTAAAAGGCAGGGGAGAACCTTTTAACAGAACCGTAGTAAAGATAAAATATTTTTCTTTTCGCAACAAGAAAATATTTAATGATGTGGCGCTGCTAACATTTTTAAATTTTATCCTTCACATATTCATTAGCATTTTTTAGAAAAAAAAATTAAGTTTAGCCAAGCATATTTGAGTAATTAGTAATTCAAGTTGTCTAACAAGTTAGAGCGGATTCTTTTTCTTTAAATAATTCATCTCTTAAAATATAAAGGCTTATATGTTTGTCTATAGCATTACTTCAATTGTAAAAAAAGAAGCTGAGAATGAATGGCTTTCATGGATGAAAGATACACACATTCCGGATATTCTTCGAACTGGCTATTTTAATAATCACAAATTTTACAAAATACGTATTCCTACCAACTCAAGTAATGAAGTAACTTACTTTAGCCACTACGAATGCGAATCGATTGAACAATATATCTCTTATGCGGAAAAAGAAGCCCCACGACTTCAAGCTGAAGTCAATTCTAATTTCCTCGGTAAGGTTACGTCTGCCCGGATGATAATGGAATCAATTTGACTAACCTGATATCCTACATTATTTACCGCTATTTTCCGAAAGATTTTTCTATTTATTAGGAACCCTGCTATGATTAAATCCCATAATAGATCCTTTTATTATTATTTCTTTATAATCACTTTTTTTGCACGAGCGGTTTACGCTCAATCAAGCGACGTATCTGTCCTTAATCCGCAAACGCGAAATTATGACCAAAAAAATGTCAAACTGTTTTTACAGTTTAATGCCGATAGTAACAAGGTTACCGGAAATGAAGAATTTACCTTCTCTCCGATTAAAAATAATTTTGATACTCTCATTCTTGATGCAAAAACGATTAAAGTTTCTTCCGTTAAGCTTGGAGACGCCGACCTTTCTTTTTGGCAGACTAATGCGAATACTTTCATTAAGCTTGATAAAAATTATAATTCAGGCGATAGCTTAACAGTTCAAATTAAATATACGGCTTTTCCTACGGACGGATTATATTTTTTCAAACCTTCGAAAGAATTCCCATCTATGCGTTATAATATCTGGAGCCAGGGTGAAGATATGGATAACAGGTATTGGTATTTAGCCTACGATCTTCCTGACGATAAATTAACTTCAGAAATTATCACAACTGTTCCTGACAGTTTATCCGTTATTTCTAACGGTAAGCTTGTCTTTGTAAATGAAAATGAAGATGCTCATACCAAAACATTCGACTGGAAATGCGACTATCCTCATTCAAATTATCTTACCTCAATCATTATCGGCGATTATGTAACTTTTAAAGATTATGTAAGAGGTGTTGAACTTGATTATAATGTTCCCCGCGAGTGGGCGGATAAAACAGATTATTTTTATGGGCGAACCCCGCAAATGATTGAGTTTTATTCCGACTACATTGCACCCTATCCTTACAATCGTTATGCACAAACTACAGTTCAGGACTTTGAATATGGCGGAATGGAAAATATAACTGCAGCTACTTTGAACATGCGGCTACTTGAAGGCAAAAGTGCTATCCCGAATTATATTCCCGACGATTTGACCGCTCACGAACTTGCGCATCAATGGTTTGGAGATTTGCTTACATGTAAATCTTTCGACCACATATGGCTAAACGAAAGCTTTGCGACTTATTTCACCGATCTTTATTATCTCCATCAATTCGGAAAAGAAGACTTTAAATTTTTAAGATATACTGAAAACCAACTTTATCAAACTGAAGAAATTAAAGAACAGCCGCTTGATTCTATAAAAGCATATCAACATAATTTTATTCCCGTAGAGCTTGGCGAAACAGCTAATAAATGCTATGAGAGAGGCGCCGCAATTTTAAATATTCTTAGATATGAACTCGGCGATAAAGCATTCAAAAAAGGGATTCAAAATTATGTCCAAAAATATAAATACCAGGATGTAACCACCGAAGATTTCAAAAAAACTATGGAAGAATCCACGGGTAAAGACCTATCCTGGTTCTTTAACGAATGGGTTTACGGAGCAGGTTATCCGGAATTTAAAGTATCATATAAATATGATGAACAATCCAGAAAAGTTTATTTAACAGTTGAACAAACCCAAAAAGAACTGCCGGCTGTAGGATTATTTGACATGCATGTCCCGGTTGAAATTACCGCAGGAAAGAATTTGATTAGCGAGAGGATTCATGTTACAAAGAGAAATGAGACATTTGAATTCGATTGCCCACAAAAACCGGACATGATTCTTTTTAATAAAAATATTCCTGATCTATGTACTGTAGATTTCCCCAAAACTTTTAATGAACTTGCCTACCAACTTCAGTACGATGATGATATAATAGGAAGAATTCATGCGGCAGATTCATTAGTCTCTTTTGGTAAACGTGCAATTCCACTGCTTCAGCGAGTTTTATTGCGTGATGGCTTTTATGGCGTAAGATTGCATGCAGTAGAAAGTCTAAAAAAGATTGGCGGTACGGATGTCCTTAATGCAATTATGCTTGCCGCAAATGATTTTGATGCTAGAGTTCAGGAAGTGGCAATAAAGGGATTATCAATGTACCCTATAAAAAATATTAAAGAATTTTTAGTGAAAAAATTATTCAACTCAAAAAATGATTATGTAAAAGCCGCGGCTGCTTACGCAATCGGTGCCGGTAAAATGCCTGGTGCGTTTGATATTCTTCAAAAAGCATTGACGCTAAATTCTCATAGAAATATAGTTCGGCGTTCTGTCTTTGATGGATTAAAAATACTCGGAAACCCCCGGGCAATTCAATTAGCTGATAAATACTCAAACTATAAGTACAGTATTGGCGGAATGCATCTTTTGGATGTTTCAGCGCTTAATTGTGCAAAAAGTTTTATCCAAAAACATCGTGACGAAGTTATTAAAGTTTATAACGACGCTCTTCAAAATTATTATTGGAAAACAAGGATTTATGCCTCGAATCTTCTTGTTGAAGCAAATGCAAATGAATCTCTTCCTTTGTTAAAAAAAATTGCGCATGAGGAACAACGTGAAATTGTTAAGCCTGAATTGAAAAAAGCGATAGAGAAATTAGAAGGAAAGCAGAAGTGAAACCGGTAATCGAAAGCATTGAAATATCAGATGTCAAGATAATGGATAAAGTTCAAGCGAAATTATTTCAAACGGGGATAGCTTTAAGCGCAGCAACTATTTTATTTAATATTGTCGAAGGAATTGTATCAATTTATTATGGTTATAGTGATAAGGCTTTAACTCTTTTCGGGTTTGGATTCGATAGCATAATTGAAGCTGTATCTGCAATCGGCATTTTTGTTATGATTAAAAGGATTATGAGAAATCCTAATAGTCAAAGGAATAATGCAGAGATATTAGCTCTTAAAATAACAGGAGCTGGATTTTATTTTTTATCTGCCGGATTGATTATTTCATCTATACTGAATGTTTATCTGGGTAAAAGCCCCGAAACGACAGTCTCAGGAATAATCATTTCTGTTGTTTCAATGTCTGTAATGTATGTCTTGATGAAGCTAAAAATTTCCACGGGAACAAAACTTAGCTGTCAGCCGATTTTATCGGATGCTAACTGCACAAAAGTTTGCATTTACATGTCGCTTGTTTTGCTTACTGCAAGTTTAATTTTTAAGGTTACAGGCTTCCGGTATATTGACAGTATCGGCGCATTAGGGATTGTATATTTTTCATTCAAAGAAGGAAAAGAAGCTTTTGAAAAAGCCGAAGGAATTGAGCACTGTGACTGCGATAAATGAAACTTACTTTTAAGGAAAAGTTTTTTCAAATATTTCAAAACGGAATTCTATAACAATAAAATGGAGTTACAAATTGACAAAGGATAAAAGCAATTTTAAGTTCTCACCTTTATATTTTTATAAATCGGTATTAATTGTTCTATTTTTTATTGCTCAAACGAAGGCACAAACTGCCGACGAAATTATAGCGAAAAATCTTGCCGCTAGAGGGGGAGTTGCAAAAATAAATGGGATTATGACTCAGCGCTTAACAGGAGATATTTCTTTTGGCTCCGATTCTGCTAAACCTTTTATGGTTGAAATGAAACGCCCTGGGAAAATGAGAGACGAAATTGTGATAAAAGGAGTAAAGATAATTAGCACAACTGATGGTAAGTCAGGCTGGGTGTTGAATCCGTTAACCGGCAGTGATTTAGCTCGTCCAATGAATTCAGATGAATTTAAAAATGCTGCCGGTAGTTCTGAAATAGGCGGTCCTCTTGTCGATTATAAATCAAAAGGAAATATAATTACTTATGCCGGAAAAGAAAAAATAAACGGCAAAGACGCATACAAACTTATTGTCACTATGAAAGACGGCGATGTACGGGATGATTTTATTGATTGTAATTCTTTCCTTGAAGTAAAATGGGTCGGTAATATTTTATCACTCGGTAAGAAGGTCAAAGTAGAGACCTACTTTAACAATTATAAAAAAGTCGACGGGCTGATGTATGCATTTCTGCTTGACTCTGATACTCCAGGTACATCTTATAAGCAGCAAATCTTGATTAAGAAAATTGAAGTTAACATTCCCATTGATAATTCAATGTTTGGTAAATTAGTAAATATTAAATGAATTGAATACTATTAATTAGACTAAATTTACTACCTAAACATACGCTTTGATTCATGCTGACGTAAATAATTATTTGAATGGACTATCCTTTCACGGTCTTCAACGAAATAATTATAACTAATCATATGATTATCTATTATAGCTTCAGACTTTAGTATTTCAGAAGTTTTTCTATAGTTGTTATTTGTTATTGCTATGTTGCGCATGTAAGGTTTCACTTTATTGCGATTCTTAACTTTATAAGCGATAAATGATATTGAAATAAAGATTACAAATAATAGCGCAACCCCAATTGTCGTATATAAAATAATTTCTGATAAGCTCATTTTTTTCCTTTAGATTTCGTTGTGAAATTATTTTTAATTTCTATTTAA
>JAJYSI010000123.1 GCA_021793635.1 Bacteroidota bacterium | reverse complement strand
AGGTAAAAGACTAACCGAATTTTTTCAAACCGTGTCGGGTCTTTTTCTTTTCACTATAGAATTTTTTAAGAAAGTATTTATTCCGCCTTATGAATTTGCTGAAATTAAAAAACATATGGACGAGCTTGGAGTTAAGACTCTTCCTATTGTAAGCGTTACCGGATTTATAATCGGACTAGTACTTGCGATGCAAAGCCAGCCGGTAATGATTAGATTCGGGGCTGGATCTTTTTTACCAGGAATGGTAGCATTGTCTGTTGTAAGAGAATTGGGTCCTGTAATAACGGCATTAATTTTTGCCGGCAGGGTTAGTTCAGGCATTGGCGCAGAGCTTGGTTCGATGCGCGTAACGGAGCAGATAGATGCAATGGAAGTTTCGGCAATAAATCCGTTTAGGTTTTTGGTTGTTACAAGGGTGGTAGCATGCACATTTATTCTGCCTATGCTTACTATATATGTAATTTTTATTGCACTTTTCGGCAGTTTTCTTGCTATTTTTTTATCTCAAGGTATAAGTTTTCAACTTTATTTAAACGCTGTTGTTCATTCAATTGAATTTTCCGATATAATCCCCGGAATAGCTAAAACATTTTTCTTTGGATTTATAGTCGGAATAGTTGGAGCATACAAAGGATATAATACAGAGAACGGCACTGAGGGTGTCGGAAAAGCCTCTACAAGTTCCGTAGTAATTTCGTCGCTGTTAATTTTACTTATTGATATGGTGTTAGTAAAAGTCACTTTAATGATTTGGAGTAAATGATGGCTGAAGTTGAAGTGAGAAATCTTAGTAAATCTTTTGGAGACTCAGTTGTTCTTGACAATATTTCTCTAAAAATCAATGAAGGTGAAAACGTAGTTGTTTTTGGGAGAAGCGGCACCGGCAAAAGTGTTTTAATAAAATGCATTGTAAGATTATTGGAGCCAGACTCAGGCGAGGTTTTTATTGAGGGGGAAAATATTCTTGCGCTTAGTGAGAATAAATTGAATGAGGTAAGAAAACAAATTGGATTTTTATTTCAAGGCTCGGCTTTATATGACTCAATGTCAGTTAGGGAAAATTTAGCATTTCCATTAATCAGGAACTTTAATTTCACAACGAAGGAAGTTGAAGCAAAAGTTAAATCCTCTCTTGAAAAGGTTTCGCTGGAAGATTCAATCGATAAAATGCCGGCAGAATTATCAGGCGGTATGAAAAAAAGGATCGGGTTAGCGCGAACAATAATTACTGAGCCTAAACTAATTTTATATGATGAACCGACAACCGGGCTTGACCCGATAACCACAAAGGAAATAAGTCAATTGATTGTTGAATTACAAAAAGATCTAAAAACCACTTCTATTGTTGTAACACATGATTTGATCTGCGCAAAAATTATCGCTTCTCATGCAGTAGTATTGAAAGATGGTAAAATTAAATACGAAGGAAACCTTGAAAACCTTGTTTCGACAAGCGATCCTTTTCTTAGAGATTTTTTTACAAGCGATATTCTTGAAGTTAAAAACGGGAGTAATAAATGAAAAAAAATATCCCTTCAGTAAGATTAGGAATTTTCATCTTACTCGGAATATCTCTTCTGGTTGTGGGAATTTTCTTAATAGGACAAAAGAATTCTCTTTTTAGTTCTACCTTTAAGGTTAGAGCATACTTTAAAGATATTCAAGGTTTGCGAACCGGTACGACTGTAAGACTAAGCGGAATCGATGTTGGAAGCGTAAGTGGAGTGGAAATAGTGAACGATACCACCGGGCACGTTCAAGTAACGATGGATCTTCAAACTGATATACAAAGATTTATACGTACCGATACAAAAGCTTCAATTGAATCTGAGGGATTGGTAGGCAATAAAGTTATTGTTTTGAAAATCGGAAGCAGCCAGGCAGAACAAATAAAAAACGACGGTATTATCCAGACTGAGGAACCGCTTGGGTTATCAGCAATCATAGCCCAGACTGAAGGGGTAATGGAGTACACAAAAAAAATGACGAAAGATCTATCGGAAATTGTTGGTAGAGTAAACCGAGGCGAAGGTTCGTTAGGAAAGCTTATTAATGATGACCAGTTATATAACAATGCTACAAATCTTACAAGTCAGGCAGATAAAAGCTTAAAAGGAATTACGGGAGAATTAGATAAAGTAACTGGTTTGTTTGATAGTCTTGGTATAGGAGTTGAAACTACCATAAATAATATTAATCAAGTAGTGGTAAATATCGATTCAATTGTGTCGGGTATAAATCAAGGTAAGGGAGTTGTTGGCGGTTTCATTTCTAAAAACGGTAAATACGATTCTACAGTAACTTCAACTTTGCAGAACATTCAAAATACAAGCGAAGAAGCAAAGATCGGAGCGACACGCTTATCAGAGAATATGGAAGCGTTGAAACATAACTGGCTATTTAAGGAATATTTTGAGAATCGCGGCTACTGGGATAAGACTGAATATGAAAATAAGATTGATGATAGGTTAAAAGAGCTAGATACAAAAATTAAGGAGCTTGATGAAAGAATTGAGACTCTTAAGAAACTTCAAGGGCAAGCGAAATAAGATTTTCTTTTATTGACATTTTGGAGTTGTGGAACAGTTTCGGCAGGCAGGGCCGGATTCGAAATGACAAATATCGTTAGTGTGATTAATCTTAAAGATAAAAATTCTAATATTCTATTTTTGCACCATTTATCATTCCGCTGCATCGTAATTTAACATTGAGAAACGTAACATAGCGTTATTGGATTAACTTTTCTTCCAAATTATTATGAATGAAATCAAAAAAGACAAAAAGATAATTATAAAGGGCGCTCGCGAACACAATCTAAAAAACCTTAGTCTTGAGTTACCGAGGAATAAAATTGTAGTGTTCACCGGGGTTAGCGGGAGCGGGAAATCTTCTTTGGTGTTCGATACGATCTATGCTGAGGGACAGCGTCGTTATGTAGAAAGCCTTTCGGCTTATGCGCGTCAATTCCTTGAAAGGATGAATAAACCAGATGTTGATTTAATACAGGGAATAAGCCCGGCAGTTGCTATCGAGCAGAAGACCGGTTCAAAGAACACGCGGTCAACTGTCGGTACAACCACAGAAGTATATGATTATTTAAGATTGCTATTTGCACGAATCGGGAAGACTATTTGCTTTCAGTGCGACAAGGAAGTAAATAAAGCTACAACAGGAACAGTATCCGATTGGCTTGAAGCACAGCCGGAAGATTCAAAATTTTATCTTGCTTTCCCTCTTCATCTGCACACAGGGCATACCATCAAAGAAGAAATTGATCTACTTAAAAAGAGAGGCTTTTTTAGAATATATTTTAGGCAAAATACTTATGATTTGAACGAGGAATATTCCCTTCCCCGAAAGAAAGACAAAGTTAGCGTTGTAATTGAGAGATTTAAAATTCAAAAAGGGAAAGTGAGAGAGAGGCTATCGGACGCAATTGAAGTAACCTTTAAAGAGGGCGAGAATAGATTAATCTTAATTAACGCAGATACCGGTGAGGAAAAGGAATTTAATAAATTTTACGAATGCTGCGGAATAAGGTACGAAGAGCCAGAGCCAAGATTTTTTTCCTTTAACAATCCTTTTGGTGCGTGCCCGGTATGTCAGGGCTTTAGCAGAACAATCGGTGTGGATATGAATCTTGTAGTCCCTAATCCAAATTTATCTATCACCGAAGGAGCAATTGCTGTTTTCCGTTCGGCAAAATACAGCACGCATTTAAGAGACCTTGTACAGAACGCAAAGCAATTTAATATTCCTCTAAATACTCCGTTCAAAAATTTATCGCAGGAACAAGTTTCATCAATTCAAAAAGGATTCGGCGATTACACCGGTATAGACAAATTTTTTGAAAAGCTCGAAACCAAGACATACAAAATGCACATCCGGGTTTTGCTAAGTCGTTACCGCGGGTACACCATATGCGCGGCGTGCAAGGGGTCGCGATTAAGGCGCGAATCGCTGCAAGTAAAAGTTAATGGCTTATCGATTTACGATGTTGTAAAAATGCCTATTGAGCAATCGCTTCTTTTTTTTACTGAGCTGAAGCTTTCGGAATATGATATGCACGTCGGTGAAAGAATTTTAAAAGAAATAATTAAGCGACTTACTTTTTTGAACAACGTGGGGATAGGTTATTTAACATTGGAAAGATTAAGCAACACGTTATCCGGTGGGGAAACGCAAAGGATTAATTTAGCTACTTCGCTCGGCTCATCGCTTGTCGGAACTTTATACGTGCTTGATGAACCAAGCATCGGGCTGCATCCGCGAGATAACAATAAATTGATCGATATCCTAAAAAACCTTCGTGACATCGGGAATTCAGTAATTGTTGTAGAGCATGACGCCGACATGATCAGGCAAGCTGATCTAATTGTCGATATGGGTCCAAAGGCAGGAGCAGGCGGCGGTGAAATAATTGCTATGGGTACTTATGAAGAAATATTGCATAATAAGAATTCTCTTACCGGGAAATATTTGTCGGGCGAATTGAAAATTCCAGTGCCTCAAAAAAGGAATACGGAAGAAACCAGAACGATTTCAATTAAAGGAGCAAAGGAAAACAATTTAAAGAATATCGACGTAGAAATTCCCCTTAATAAATTAGTGGTAATTACCGGCGTAAGCGGTTCCGGCAAGAGCACATTAATTCATGACGTTCTATACGGGGGCTTAGCAAAATATTTAGGAATGAACCCGCCAAAAATAGGAAAGTATTCAGATATTAAAGGGGGCGAATTTATTGATGAAATTGAAATCGTTGATCAATCGCCAATTGGGAAAACACCGCGTTCAAATCCTATAAGCTACATAAAAGCTTTTGAACATATCAGAGAGCTATTTGCATCAACACATCAAGCAAAAGCGCGAGGGTATAAGCCGGGATTTTTTTCCTTCAACGTTCCGGGCGGACGATGCGAAACTTGCCAGGGGGACGGTTTTATAAAAGTAGAAATGCAATTCCTCGCCGATATTTATCTGGAATGCGAAGACTGCGGAGGAACGCGTTTCAAAAAGGAAATTAGAGAAATAACTTATCGCGGGAAAAACCTTGTTGATGTATTAAATATGACCGTTATGAGGCGGTAGATTTTTTCAATGGCAACGATAAAATAGTTCGATACATTGAGTTGCTTTCACAAGTGGGACTCGGATATTTGAAACTCGGTCAACCTTCAAACACGCTATCCGGAGGCGAAGCACAAAGAATAAAATTAGCATCGCACTTAACATCGCAAAGAGAAAGAACACATACTCTTTTTATTTTTGACGAACCAACGACCGGGCTTCACTTTGATGATATTTCAAAGCTGCTCAACTGCTTTAATCTTCTTATTGAAAGAAATAATTCCGTTGTAATAATCGAGCACAACATGGAAATAATAAAATGTGCGGATTATATAATTGATCTGGGTCCCGAAGCAGGAGAAAAGGGAGGAGAAATAGTAGCCTTAGGAACGCCGGAAGAAATAGCGATGAACCAAAATTCATGGACGGGGAAATATCTAAGCAAAGAATTGTAGGTAAAAACATAAATCAATAACATTGCTAACGCATTATCCCGCACATTTAATGCATCCAGTAATAATCTGCCAGATTTATTACTGTTTTGTTACGTCTATATCACCACCGGAAGTTTTAACAAGGAGCTGATTGCCGCCATTGTTAATGTCGGCAATAAATTTTGACTCTGAAATTGTTTTAGCGTTGTTACCTCCAAAAGCGCATTTTACACTGCCTCCTGTAGTATACAATTCTGCGTTTGCATTAAAATTATCAGGCAAACTTAGTTTAATACTCCCACCCGAGGAAGATAAATCGATTCCTTTGTTTTCACCGGAATAAGTAAGTTCTATTCTGCCTCCCGAAGTATGTGCTTTAATTTGTGAATCCTTTCCGTTAAGAGAGATATCTCCGCCGGAAGTTGAGGCATTTAGATTGCCGTTGAAGCCAAGGCAGGTTACATCCCCTCCTGAGGTTTGAAGTTTCATAGGACCGATATTATTTTCACATTTAATATCGCCGCCGGATGTAGTAGCGTTCAAACTACTTTGTGTATTATTTATTAAAATATCACCGCCGGAAGAATGGAGAGAGACCTCCCCGTTTAGATTGCTTAGTGTAATATCGCCTCCGCTGCTTGAAATATTCGCATTATAATTTGACGGAAGCTTAACTTCAAACCTAAGCTTCTCATTATTAGTCCAGTTAAAGATGTTAAATCTGTCTTTTTTTTCAGCAGTAACTATTACGCCACTGCCGGAGGGTTCAAAATTAAATTCCATAACTTTAGCGGCGCGTTCATTACCGAGGATTTTGATATAAACCTGTGGAGAATCGGAAGTAGTAATAATAACATCCCCGGAACTTGCTTTGAGAACAAAATCTTTTCCGGGAGTTGTATCGAAAGTCTTTTCTTGAAGAACCTTAAGATTACCCCCGCCCAATTCATCTGAATAATTACATGCGGAAAGATTGAAAGAAAGTGCAATAAAGAAAACGGCGAAAAGAAATCCTGGTTTTGTTAAATTTAATGTTGACATAACTAACTCCTTTATATTACCTAATTAGACTTTGGAACTTAGAAAAAGGTTACTGAGATTCTTGGAAGCAATGATTAACCGTTTAATTTTTGCAAGTGAGGAAAGATTGACTAATTTTTTTAGCAATAATGATGTTAAATTTCGACGTTTGTTTCGCTGAAAAAATCGTAAGGATTTTTTCTATTCTTGATGTAAACAATCGATTACTAAAGTAAATTCATAAATAGTTAAAAGGATATTAATGAATAAAATCATGTCTACGATGACAATAGCTATTGCTTTGATTTATTTTCAAACTATTAAGGCGCAGGACAATTACTACGGTGCATTTGGCGCACCGGAATTAAAGGTGACGAGAATACTGGGTCAAAATGCTTTAATAACCGGCGGAAGATTCGGCTGGGTTATTGATCATCAATTTGTTTTAGGCGGCGGCATTTACGCTCTAACGAACACAATTAATTTGAATCTTTATGACCCGATAAGCGGTGAAAAACTTCAGCTTGGTTTTAATTGCGGAGGACTAGAGTTTGAATATATTTTCTTTTCTGAAGAAAAAGTTCACGCCTCTGTTGATATGCTTTGTGCAGGCGCAGGAGTAACTTATTCCGTTCCGGATAAAAGTAAACCTCACAGTAGTTATTTTAGTCAAAATTTGTTGGTATGGGAACCACAGCTTAACCTTGAAGTAAATATTTTGAAGTGGCTGCATATAGATGCCGGCGCAAGTTACCGGCTTGTTTCAAGCTTTCAAAGCTATTACGGATTAACTGATAAAAATCTTGAGGGATTAACAGGCGTACTTACATTTAAGTTTGGAAGTTATTAGTCTTGAGATTATAAAAATCACATTTGGAATTTTATAAGGATATTGAAATTGAAATATATTATTACTTCATTTAATCAAACAAATAAAATCTTATTAGTTCTCATTTTCTCAATTTTTCTTGTTCGAACTTCTCTTGCCCAAATAAGCAGGATAAATCAAACAGGAAGAAATTCAGTATTAGTTACTGATGATTCATCAAAAACTCCGGGAGAATTTGTCCCATTATCTCAATTTACTTATGCTGGAGAACCTCGTTACACTTTGGACGGTTCACTGCCTTTGATGAAGACAGAAATAAATCCCACTAATGCATCTATAGTAGGCGGAGTATTTATCGGAGCAATAGTTTTTCTTCATATACACCAAACAAACGCATGGTGGAGCGGGCAGAGAGGTAAATTTCATTTTGAGGAGGATTGGGTTTCCGCCCTGCAGGTAGACAAAGCCGGACATTCTTATGGAGGATATATGGCTTCGTATATTATGAGTGAAGGATTGATGGCTAGCGGATTTTCGTGGAATGCAGCCACGCTATACGGTGCCGGTTTCGGACTGCTTTACCAAACTTATGTAGAAACGGAGGATGGTTTTGCAAAGACTTGGGGATTTAGCCCATCTGATTGGTACTTTGATGCAATTGGTCCCCTATTCTTTTTATCACAGCATTACGTACCAGCCCTGCAAAACATCACGCCTAAATGGCAATATATTCCTTCGGAGTGGACAGGTGAGCCAATAATAAACCGCCCAAGAACTTTTATTGATGATTATAACAGCTCGACATTTTGGTGGTCGGTCAATGTATACAATATTTTACCGGAGTCATGGAAGAAATATTGGGTCCCATGGTTAAATATTGCTGTTGGTTATGGTGCAAATGCAATTGATGTAAAAGCCGACCCAAATGGACCTCCGGATCAGTTATCGCAAAGAAGATATGTCCTCGGATTAGATTATAACCTCGTTGAACTTCTACCCAAAGGAGGGCACTTCTGGAATTGGCTTAGACAGAGTTTAAATTTTATTAAATTACCTTCGCCTTCAAT
>JAJYSI010000122.1 GCA_021793635.1 Bacteroidota bacterium | reverse complement strand
ATCTGCAGTATCCGGCTTCTTTCAGGAGGAGTATATGAATATCGGTTATATTTCGGATCCGCTTGTACTTGCTGCGGCATAATGACTGTAAAATAATGTGCAAAGGTTTCTTACCCGCTCGCTGTTGTCAAACGTTGCTGCCTGCTTAACTGCAAATATTGATTGACCAGTTCCGATTTTTATAAGTGAAAGAGCGGCGACAATTCTTCCTTCTTCAGTCTTTTCGTTGTGAAGTATTGCCATTAATGGAATTACAGCTTTTTCAATTTTGTACTCTCCGAGTAAGTAAGCACTACTAAAGCGGAGTCCGTCATTTTCGGATTTTAAACCGACCAGATAATTCTTTATGGAGTTATCGCTAATTACCCCATCATTGGTTTTCTTTTCGTGCGCGAAGATTGAAGCTGCGCCTAAAAGTAAAGCTACGACTAACATTACTACTTGCTTTTTCATGTCAGTACTCCTTTCAATTTGGGTTGTCAAATAACTATTTAATTTCAATAGTAAAAATAATTTTTATATCCTCAGATAAAAGCAATTAGTGAAGAAAGGATAATTCAGATGACAAAATGCTTCCGGTTTATTTTAACTGGCAACCTGAAAATTGAATAAGGAAGGTATATGGAAAAGAAATTCCCTAATTGCCTAAATGCCAAAAAACAATTTAGCAGTTAGACAATTAAGTAATTGAAAGCTGTGATTAAAATTTTAATTTCCCTGGTACAAACCGATTGTATTACCATCAAGATCATTGATTAGCGCATAAGCTCCCATTGCGGGAATAATTGTTTTCCCTCTGGATTCTTTACCGCCTAACTCTTTTGCTTTTGTCAGGAATTCTTCAACTGAATTTACTCGTACATGAAATATTGTAGAATCGCCTTTTGCTACCTTGTTTACTTTCTTTAAGCCGATGGTGAATCCTTTATGGGTATTATAAAGAAGATATCCGTTGCCGAAAGGTTTAAATTCCCAGCCGAAAAGTTTTGCGTAATATTCTTTGCTCTTATCTAAGTTTGTTGACGGGATTTCTGCATGCGCTAAAAATTCTGATGCCATATTTTGTCTCCTTAAAAAATTTGAAGAATATTTTTATTCATCTATTCCGGGTCTTACAAATTTTCTGCAATCCGGAAATGCTATTTCCATTTCATTTAAAAGCTTACCGGCAATTACCAGTAGAGCGCTTATTTCATTTTTAAATTCAGAGTTAGTATCAAATAATTTGTTTAATGCTTTAATAGAATCTTCAACTGCAATCAAAGCAATTTTAGCTGTGCCGTTCATATCGTAAGCCTCGAATTCTTTCATCTCTTCATCAGCCTCTTTATCATAACGCCACTTTCCGCTTAGTGCACGCCGGATCTTCACAAAAATAAACATGTGAAACCACTCTACTACTTGATAGTTCTCATAGAAATTTAGTATAAGTTGATTCTCTTCTTTATCTTTGATAATAGAATGCAGCTTATATTTTTCTTCGAGAATTTCTAAAAGTGAATGTGCCTTCCTAAAATATTCATCGCCTAAAATTACAAGAACATTTTGTTTTACAGTCTCGTCTCTTTGCTTCCTTTCTTCCTCGTATTCCTTATCATCAAATTCAGGAATATCATTTAGAAATGGATCCTCATCTTCCTCATCATTTCCGAATTCGAACTCGTCATCATCGTCAAAATCCTCAAATGGAAGATTGTCATCATTTTCCTTTTCATCTTCAGCATCGAAAATATCATTAAGATCCGGAAGCTCGCCGTTATTCAAAAGCTGATGTGTGGTAATTTTAGATTCGTTTGTAAATAGCAGGCATTGGGAAGTAAATTTGCATCTTTCACACCACCGGTCGCAGTAATTGTAAATGCCAGGTATATGTGATTTTTTTTCTTCGCTCATAATAAATCTTTTTAATCTCATGTATAACTTATAAAATAATTTATTCACTTTCATAGGAATTCGTGAAATCAGAATAGGCATCTCTGCCGCGGATTAGTTAAAATTAATTATTTTTTGCCGGACCGGCTGGGAATTCAACTTTAGAGAAACGAATTCGAATGAATAAAAATTAAATATCACCTAAAAGTTTGATTAATTTTTCTCATCTTTTTTAATATGCCAAATCGGTAGGCAGGGAATTGCTAATCGTCTAAGCCTTTGCCCTTAAGTATCTGCTGCAAGTATTTATCAACTCTAGACTCCCTCGTTTTAGATTGTTTCGGTTGAGAAAAATAATAAAGATATGCTCTTTGCCGTCCGGGGGTTAATGCTTCAAAAGCAGTTTTCAAGTTAGGAATTTTGTTTAATCTATTTTGAAACTCTTCCGGGATTTTATACTCTGAAGTCTTTTTCATCTCTACTTTCAAACCGGCTTTCTCCACTTCAATGGCTTCATAAATATAGGATTTCAGGATATTTTCAAGCTTAACTATTTCATTAACATTGGTGAACCGGATTTGACGCCCCGCTTGAACATTATCCGTTTGCTGAATTAAAATATGTTTTGCATCCTTTAACAAAGCGCCTTTGAAAAACAGAATTGCGCAGTACTCTTTAAATCCGTGAATCAGAACTATATTTTTCCCCTCCAGTGTATAACAGGGATGCATCCACTTGTATTCTTCGGTCAGACCGCAGTCAAGAATTATCGTTCTCAATTTCTCATATTCGTCATGCCATTTTTTTACATTGCTGAAAAAGGAATCAACTTTAGGATCAACACTATTCACGATTATTTTATTTTTCTTTGTCATGTTATTTTTAATTGTTCGTTATGTTGCTGCCAATAAAAAAACTTCTCCGCTTGCAGGTAAAAGATTATCTGTTCTGTCTTTAAAATAATATTTTTCCATATCTTTTGTTGATATTGTTTTCACATTCTTAAAACCGGCATTCCGAGCCAAAGTTAAAATATCATCAGGCGAAAAAAAACTTATCATTGGATTTCCTGATTCACGCGCGCCTTTCTCCGCTAATGCCTGCATTGGTTTATCTTCTTCATCAAGAAGTTCCATCGGAAGGTAGAATGTCATAGCAAGCTTTGAACCCGATGCAAATGCTGCAATCTGTTTGAGAGTAGAATTAATTGCATCTTTTGTAAGATATAAACTTACTCCGGTGCATGCAACTACTGCGGATTTACCGGTATTAAATCCTGTTTTTACTAATTCTTCCTGCCATGAAGAAGTTTCAAAATTAACCGGCACAAAATGTAAATACTTAGGAACGCCGAAACCAAGTTCTATTAATCGTTGCTCTTTCCAAGCTAAAGTACCGGGCTGGTCAATTTCATATATCTGGAGTTGAGAAGCAATATCCCGTCTGCGTTGAGCAAAGCTGTCAAGTCCCGCACCAAGAATTACATATTGACTTATCCCTTGTTTGCCTTCTTTAATAATTAAATCCTCAATAAAACGGGCACGGGCTATTATAGAAGCACGAAGACGCTTTGTATATTTCATATCGGGACGCTGCTGCCAATCATCATGAGGAGCTATCATTTTCAATCCGATTTCATCTTCGAGTATATGAGGCTTTGTATCGACCTGAGTGTGCAAAGCTCTCCATAAAGCTGTTCTTACTGCAGTGCTGTCAGGTTCCGTTATACTTTTGTTTTGTTCAATCTTTAGATTCATTTTTTCCATTTATTGATTAACCGGAATGATTTTTCTAACCGCAGGTCTGAAATACCATGATAATGCGGTCAGGATTAGAAGCAGCAATGCCGGAAGGATTGAACTTAAAGAATCTCCTGAAGCTAAGTGTGAAAATATCGCTCCGGTCATCGCAAAGAAAAATCCTGCGTAAGCCCATTCCTTAAGTAAAGGAAATTTAGGAATAAGAACTGCCGCGGTTCCCAAAATTTTCCAAACTCCAAGTATTGTTAAAAAATAAATAGGATAACCCAAATGTGTCATCATATCTAATCCTCCCTGTCCGTTTTTCATTTTGATTAATTGCCCGGCTCCGGTTGAAACCATTCCTAATGCAAGCCAGAGGGTAGCTGTCCAATATATTATTTTGTCCGTTCGTCCTTCAGGCGCGTTTATTTTTGTCATGTGGTTTCCCTTAAGGTAATGAATCTATTTTGATTTACTAACAATTTCTTGCAAGCGGTTATGCGCCATGTTTAAGCCTTGAGCAAAAGGCATCTTCAGCACTTGGTCTCTTTGTGAAACGGACTCGTATATTACGTGCATTTTTAATTCGCTGGTATCGTTAGTAAGTTTTTCAAAATTATAAACTTCAAGCTGTACACCAAGTGGCGTATTATCCAATTGGAAAGTACGTGTAATTTTCCGGTCGGGAACAAACTCGTGTATTACTCCATTTGCCTGAAACACCACATTTCCCTGGTCATCCTTTGTTTCATACCGGTAGCTTCCGTGCTTTTTACTTTCAAGCTTCAAAACTTTCGTTCCCATCCATTGCTCAACAAGTTCCGGCTCCGCATACGCTTTAAATAGTAACTTAAGAGGTAAATCAAATTCCCTGGTTATAACTAAATCCAGCTTCCCATCTTCGGCGTTAACTTTAGTTTTTTGTTCCATAAACTTTCTTTCTATTTTTTTGAATTATATTTTTTCATTGCCGTTTCCAATTTATTAAACCTGCTGTCCCACATTTTTCGGAACGGCTCAATAAAGTCTGCTATTTCTTTTATCTTTTTAGGATTTAAATGATAGTAAATTTCCCTACCGTTTTGCTCTTGTTTAAGCAGTTCACATTGGATTAGTATCTGCAGATGTTTTGAAATCGTCGGTCTTGCAGTATCAAAGTTAGAAGCTATTGCGCCCGCTGTCATCGATTGAGCAGCAACTAGCAGAAGAATTGTCCTTCTTGTCGGGTCTGCTATTGCTTGAAATACATCTCGTCTTAAATTCATTCTATATCTCTTAAATTTGATGCGTAGCTACTTGGCTACAAATATATGCGTGGTAGTTTAGATACGCAAATAATTTATTTATAGAAGTTACAAGTGGTGATTTGAATCAGAAGAATTTATTTTGAAGATGGTCTGGCAAATGTGTTTAAATTTAAAAAGCTGCATCAGGATTTTTAAGACTCCTGTTTTTTGCAAAAGCCAATGATATTTCAGCAAAGCCGCTGCCCGGGCTAACCAACCCGACAATTACCAAATTGCCGAATGCGAATACGCTGTCCGGTTGAGTCCACAATTTTGTCATTGCCAAAATTAACTTATTGAATGAACTTAAGCTATCTTAACAAGCAGAAGTAACAGACACGCCAATTGGTGCTTCATCTGCCCGTGGTTGAGTATTGTTCCGGTGAATTTTGTTTTACTTATTGGTGGTAACCGATTTTTTATCTCTCCACTTTATAAAAAACCGGATAACCCCGCTTAGCAATTTAACGTTATCTTATTCACCGGGCTTGTTAAGTATATTTAATCATTTACTAACCGGGAGGACTTATGTCTAAATCTAAACTTACAATTATCAACGAACATGCTGCAAGTATTGATATCGGCAGCAGAGAAATCTTCGTTGCTCTTCCAAATAAGGAAGTTAAATCTTTCTCTACTTTTACCTCATCTTTTATTTCCGCAGTTGAATTTCTTAGGGCAAACGGCATTACTACAGTTGCTATGGAATCGACCGGAGTCTACTGGGTAACTCTGTTCGATATGATTGAACAAGCCGGCATAGAAGTCTACCTTGTTAAAAGCACAATGATAAAGAATGTTCCCGGTCGTAAGACCGACGTTTCCGATTGCCAGTGGATTCAACAGCTTCACAGCTATGGGCTGCTGAGAGCCTCTTTCATTCCCAATGAGCAGATAAGAGTTCTCCGCTCATATGTCAGACTCCGTAAGACAAACATCCGTCTTGCCAGCGACCATATCCGCAGAGCGCAAAAAGCTCTTGATCTTATGAACATCAAACTCCACTTCGTCATTACTCAAATTAACGGCGTAAGCGGAATGCGAATAATTAAAGCCATTCTTAACGGTGAACGCGACTCTGAGAAACTTGTTGAGCTTTGCGATAATCAAATCCTACGGCACAAACGTTCTTTGGTCATCGAATCTCTTAAAGGCAATTACCGCAAAGAACATCTTTTCGCACTAAGACAAGCAATCGATGCTTATGAATTCTACCAGGCAAAAACTCTTGAATGCGATAAAGAGATTGAGACTATACTAAGTGAAATTACTAAGGATATACCTAAACCGGAAAAGCTTGTCAAACCTAAAGCCATTCGTCATAATAAACCGCAGATAAAAGATATTCATCTTAACCTTATGAAGATGACACGGGGTAACGATCCTTCGCAGATTACCGGGCTAACTGATTCAACGCTTCTTCAGATTATCTCCGAAGTCGGAACTAATATGGCGCCGTGGCCTACCGATAAACACTTTACCTCATGGCTTGGGCTTGCACCCAATACTCATCAATCAGGTACTTCCTTTAAGAAAAGACAAATTTAAAATTCATCCAATGCTGGGCAAATTTTTAGAATTGCAGCTCAAACTTTAGTGTTAAGCAAGAACAATGCTATTGGCGCTTTTTACAGACGAATACAATTTAAGAAGGGTAAGCTTACTGCTATGAAAGCTGCTGCAAGAAAACTTGCCACCTGCTATTATAATGTTATGACTAAAGGTGTTGAGTATGTAGAATACGGCATTCAACATTACGAACAGAAAATCAAAGAACAACGTATTAAAAACTTAAAGAAGCAGGCTCTAAATCTCGGCTACAATCTCATTCCACAACTCGAATGAGTTCATCAGCAGCGGCGGGTTAGCCCCGTTACTTTTTAATTTATAATATTCTTAAACTTAATTTCTTTCCAACAGCTTCTAAATATTGTTTCAGTGTTGAAAGTCGAATATCTTCAGAATGATTTTCTATCCTTGATATTGCTGACTTTTTAGTCTTTAATTTCTTAGCAAGTTCTTCTTGTGTTATCCCGGCTTGTTCTCTTGCTTGTTTTAATAATACCCCTATCTTAAAGTTTTCATATCCTTCTTCAAATCCCTTTGCGAATTTTTTATCCTTTGCTTTTCTATTTGATATATATCTTTCTAAGTCATCCATTACTTTTTCCTTTCATAGTATTCTTTCTTTCTTTGCTCGGCTAATTTTATTTCTTTATCCGGTGTCTTTTGAGTCTTCTTTGAAAATGCGTTCGTTAATATTATTTTATTTGATTCATAAAATCCCAGGAATCTAAAGGTATTGCTTCCATGTTGAACTCTAATTTCCCAAATACCATCAGTGCTTTTTAATTTCTTCCAATATTCTTCAGGTACTCTGTCTAAGTCTCTTACCAATCTTAGAGTCCAAGCAACTTTCTTGGCTTCCTTGAAATTCAAAGAGTCAATGAATTCTTCTACCGGCGAATGCCCGCTTAACGTCTTATAAAACTCAATTTCTTTCACAGATAAAGGTAAACATATTTGTGAACACTATCAATATTACATCTGACTCTCTGTCGGAGTATAACGATTTTGCCGCTAACCGGCAGCCCAGAGAAGGAATGCCGCTTAAAACTACAACGCCGATAAGTATTAAAAACTTTTTTTGCCTAACTACCTTGAGCAAGTTAGCCGACACGGGCTACCAACCCGATAATTACGAAAATCCCGAATGCGAATACGCTGTCCGGTTGAGTGGCGGGATATGCCTTGCCAGCTATAGAGTATATAATTTTGCTTCTTTGACTTTTATAAAATCCTTCTCATTAAAGGTAGCAACTGTATCTACTTGATTTGCTAAACCAATACTTAAAATCTCATAATCATGGATTTGTAGACCAACGGGTTGGTATCTTTTAATTAAATCTCTGAATACAAAAAAGGTTTCTTTAGTAGGATATAATATCGTCATCGTTTTCATAAAATCATCGACCACCAGTAGTGCCTCTTTTAATGATAACGATTTTTGAGGGAATCTTGTTACTACAGAAAGAAATTCTGATAAGTTTTTTGAGGTGGTATATAATTCGAGTTCTTCAGAAAATATCTTTTGAGCACTTTTAAAATATTTTGAATCTTCGTCAATAGAATAAATTAAAACATTAGTATCCACTAATAATTTATTCATATGCTCTTTCTCGAACGTTTACATTATCAAATTGTCCCTTTAGATTATATGTATGAATCTTCTTTTTTTGCGTTGTCTTCATTTCAAGAGAATTAATATATTTATATACCAATTCTAATAAATCATTAGGCATTTTATCTATTTCTTTTTTTACTCTTTCTTTCGTTGTCATTTTTACCTCTTATAAAAATTAACTACCTAAATATAAATTTTCCTCTCAAACATTCAAATTTTGTGTGAAGCGCCTAACGATTTCTATCTTCCCAATATTTAATTAAAAAATAATTATTGTGCCTTAATGCTTACAAGAGTAATTTTTGTTTAACCAAACCAAAAATATTTAGGAGTATTATCATGAACTCTAAA
>JAJYSI010000121.1 GCA_021793635.1 Bacteroidota bacterium | reverse complement strand
AAAGGGAAAACACATTAAACATAATCTGAATACACTCTCAATGCACTCTGAATGCACTTCAACAAGCCTTATAATACCCTTATCTTATGTTTATCTCTCAATTAATCTCATTTATACCTATAATTAAACAATGTTTCCATTAATAATTCGTTATAAACAATGTCCATTAAAATTTTACGTTGTTATTATTTCAAGTTTTAATAATATTAACTTTGAAGTATAAATAATTTTTTACCAAGTTGGGTTATAAATGAAGAAATCAAAAAGTAACAGTCTTTATAAGTTTTTATTCCTCTTATTTGCACTTGCACTTAGCTTGGGTCTAACACAAAATAATAATTTGAACTCACAAGTAATTAAGCACGGTAACATTTATTACCTCGCAAATACTCTAGTTGTAAAGCTTCGGCAGCCCGCTCCTTCGGGAAATCAACAAACGGCAGGTATGCTTAAGCTTCCAGAATTTACTTCTCAATTAAACTCAGCTTTTAGCAAATATAAATTTTATTCTACCCAATCAGCTTTCAGTGAAAAAAGCACGGGAACCAATTTTGGATTAAATAGAATATGTATTGTAAAATATGATGATAATGCAGACCCCGCAGTCGTTGCCTCCAAAATAAAAAAACTTAGTAACGTTGAATGGGCTGAGCCAAGATACCTTCGTAAGCTTGCCGGTGTTCCTAAAAATACTGCTTCATTTACACCGAATGACCCGTACTATTCTCAGCAATATAATTTAGCAATAATAGATGCCGCAGATGCCTGGAGCATTTCCAAAGGAAATCCCAATGTTATAATTGCAATTGTTGACGACGGGGTAGATTGGTCTCACCCTGATTTGTACGGAAATATTTGGCACAATCCAAGTTGGCAAACTGATACTGGCTTTCCCGGTGATTCAATTGGCTGGGACTTTGGCGGGCTTACCAGCACGCCCGATAATAATCCTATGGAAGACGTTCCCGCTCATGGCACTTTTGTCGCCGGTATTGCTTCGGCTGTAACAAATAATGGAATCGGTATCTCAGGCATAGGGTTTAACTGTAAAATTATGGCGGTAAAAGTTTCTGAGGGAGACATTACTTCCGGCGGCGAGCCTTTGATTGTTTATGGTTTCGAAGGAATAAGATACGCGGTCGATCACGGAGCTAAAGTTATAAATTGTAGCTGGGGCGGAGGCGGATATTCCCAGGCCGAGCAGGATGTCATTAATTATGCTATTTCAAAGGGCGCTCTCGTAGTTGCCGCTGCCGGTAATGATGGAGTTAATGAATCATTTTACCCTGCCGCTTATAAAGGTGTTCTGTCGGTCGGTGCAACGGATGCTAACGATGTAGTCTCCTATTATTCGAATTATGGTCCTAATGTGGACGTTATGGCTCCGGGTGATAATATAAGCTCCACCTGGCAACCTAATACATATTTATTGCCGGGAGGCGATGGTACTTCGTTTGCTTCACCTTTGGCTGCTGGACTTGCAGGGCTTGTTATTTCTCACTTTCCAGATTACAATCCTCTTCAAGTTGCGCAGCAGATTAGAGTGAACAGCGATGTTATTGATACTCTTGCCCAAAACGCCGCCTATTATCATCAGTTAGGCTATGGAAGAATCAATGCTTACAAAGCTTTAGCCGATACGAATTCACAAGCAATCCGCGCAGATGATATTCAATTTTTTGATAATGCTCCAGGTGATAATAACAATGGCATTCTTGAACCCGGCGAAACTGTCTCTATCATGATTAAATTTAAAAATTATCTTCAACCGGTAGATAACATAAAAGTTGCACTTCAAGATTACAACTCCTACTCAACTTTGGAAAACAGCAGCTTTACTATTACACACATGGGAACCTTGGATTCATTAGACAATTCTTCTGCAATGTTTACTGTAAAACTTGACAGCACATTGCCGCTAAATTATTTGCTCCAATTTAATCTTAGTTTTACCGGCGGAAACTATAAAGATTTCCAGACGTTCAATATGCTGGTTAATCCATCTTATGCAACTCAGTCGGGTAATAACGTCGCCCTTACAATTACCAGCAAAGGTGCATTGGGCTATAATGATTACGCCACAAACCTTGAAGGCGACGGCTTTTCATTTCAAGGCGATGGCAGCCTAATGTTTGAAGGTGCACTTATGCTCGGTACTTCCGCAAACAAGATTTCAGATGAGACAAGAGATTCTGCCCAGGGACAAAATCAAGACACCGCTTTCCAAAGTGTTCAACCCTTCTCCATTCTTACTTCAAGCAACGGGTATCAAGAGGGCACAACTGTTTTTAATGATAATGGAGCTATGGCAAATAAATTGGGCGTAACAATCAAGCTTCGTTCCTATTCTTTTGCTAATTCGCCGGATAACAATTATATAATCCTTAGATACAGCATTGTCAATAATAATAATTCAACGCTTTCAAATTTATATGCGGGACTTTTCTTCGATTGGGATTTAACCAGCGGCGGAGATAGCGATTATACGGCTTATGATACAACTGGAAAGCTCGGCTATGCTTACCATGGCAATAGTAGTCAGAATAAATGGGTAAGCACCGCATTGATTTCTTCCAATAATTACGGCTACTGGGGAATATTAAATCCGGGTGGTGACAATGGTTTCCAGATTTACGACGGATTCTCTTACGCTGAAAAATGGCAGGCGCTTTCAAGCGGAATTGGAAAGCCTAACGCTGGTCCCGGAGATATTTCCGAAGTTACTTCCGGCGGTCCTTTTAACATACCTGCACACGATACAATTGACGTTGCCTTTGCTGTTGCCGGCGGATATAGCCTCAACGATTTGAGAAATGCAATTTCAAATGCAAGAATTAAATTTCAAGACATAAATAGCCTTGGAAATATTATAAATCCCTTTAATCCCACAACCTTTAGTCTTTATCAAAACTATCCAAACCCTTTTAACCCAAACACAACAATAAAATTTGATCTTGCTAAAGACGGACATGTTTCGTTAAAGATTTATGATGTTTTGGGAAATCAGGTTGCTGATCTGATTGAAGAAGAAAAGACAGCCGGTAAATATTCAGTTAGTTTTTCTGCCGGACATTTATCAAGCGGAGTTTATTTTTACAGGCTTGTTACTCCAACTTTTACTGATACAAAAAAAATGGTGCTTTTGAAGTAAATAAGCTAATAGCATAAATAGATAAAAAAATTACCCAAGTTAATCGCCGTTGAAGGTAAGCCGTTAAAACGGCTGATTTATAATATTCAGATCAAGTAGCCCGCGACTTGAAGAGCCTGTGTGAAAACTCAAAAGTGATGAATAAATATTCCAATTATTATTATGAAGCTGTTTCTAAAATATAGTGTTTCTGTATTGCCCCGGCATTCATGCCGGGGTAGAGTCACACAAGCAAAACATGGGCTTTAGCCCCATTTGTGCTATTTATGTGGCTAAAGCCAATATCATTTTTTGTTGATTAAATCCCCGCCATAAATGGCGGGGCAATTGATGAATAAATTTTAAGTAATAAAAATTAAAATGGCTTATACAAAAATACTAATATTTATTCTTTGAAAACTAATTTTCACACAGGCTCTCAAGTCGTGGGTTGCTTAAAATTAGACCTTATTTATTAACCGTTTCAACGGTTTTATTGCCTAATTAAAAACAGCAGTCAACTTGAGTAAATTGTAAAAATCATCTTCAGATGCAGATCATTAAAGTAAATAAAATTGAGGTACAAAAATGACAGAAACAGATCTTGACGCTCTTAAATATCCTATCGGCAAATTTCAATATGAGGGAGAACTAACAAACGAATTAAAAAATAAGTACATTAATGATTTAGAGGAAGCGCCCTCCCTTCTTAGAAATGCTGTAAATGGACTTACAGATGAACAGCTAAATACTACCTATCGCCCGGATGGCTGGACAGTAAGGCAAGTTGTCCATCATTTAGCTGACAGTCACATGAATTCTTACATCAGGTTTAAGCTTGCCCTTACGGAAGTTAATCCGGCTGTTAAAACTTACGATGAAAACTTGTGGGCGCAGTTAGCTGATTCTATTAATACACCAGTTTCCGTTTCCCTTGACCTGTTTGATTCACTTATAATCTAACTTAATAATATGAATTCAAAAATCGGCGTCTTGTTGATAAACCTCGGTACACCCGACAGTCCTTCCGTATCCGACGTAAGGAAATATCTTTATGAATTTTTAAATGATCCGCGGGTTATTGATCTACCCTGGTTACTAAGAAAATTTCTTGTTAACCTAATCATCGTTCCGTTCCGCGCACCGAAATCTGCAAAAATCTATAAACAACTTTGGCGGGAAAACGGATCACCGATAATAATTTATGGTAACAGTGTAAAAGAAAAACTTCAGAAAGAATTAAGTAATGATTTTGAAGTAGAAATTGCAATGCGCTACCAAAACCCCGGTATTGAGGAAGTGCTCGAAAGGATGAAGAAGAAAGCTTATCAAAAAATAATCATTGTACCATTATTTCCTCAATACGCCTCCGCAAGCACAGGCTCTGCCGTAGAAAAGGCAATGAAGATAATTAGCAAATGGTGGGTAATACCCGAAATAAGAATTATAAGCCAATTTTATGATAATGAAGGCTTTATCAACACGATTATTGAAAGAGCAAAAAATTATAATCTTAATGAATACGATCATATACTTTTCAGTTTCCACGGACTTCCTGTTAGACAAGTAGATAAAGTATATAATGACGACAAGCCATGCTCAGAACACAACTGCGAAAACGAAATTACTGATTCAAATAAGTTTTGCTACAAGGCAGCATGTTATGCAACCACGCGCTTGCTCGCGGCAAAGCTTCAATTACCCAAAGATGCATACACAGTTTGTTTTCAGTCGCGCCTTGATAAAAAATGGCTTGAACCATTTACTGATAAAATAATTATCGAAAAATCTGAAAAAGGAGCAAAGAAAATCCTGGTATTTAGCCCAGCCTTTGTTGCCGACTGTCTTGAGACGATTGTTGAAATCGGAATTGAATATCAAAAACTTTTTGTAGATCACGGCGGTGAAAAAATTCAGCTTGTAGAAAGTCTGAATGATCACCCGCTATGGATTGAATCGCTGAAGCAAATGGTTATGGAACAGAGATAAGGGCGCTTCTAAAAACTTCAATACCTGCCCCGTATTGCATAGGTAATTATTTCTTAAAAAGGTTTACGTATTCTTCGAACAAATAAACTCTGTTACGTTTTTGTCCGGTGAGTTCTTTAAGAATGCCAAGGTTAATAAAATCTTTTATAATAGCATTGGCAGTTTGTTTTGAAATATCAAATTCTTCTACAAAGTAATTAAGAGTAATTACGGGATTCTTATATAGATAATTTACAATCTTTTTTGCAAGCGGAAGTTTTTTGCCGAGTGTAACAATTTTTTTATCTTCAATTTTAGTTCTTAATTGTAAAATATTATGAAATGTATCAACCCCGTTTTGAGAAGTTTCAATTACTGCACTTAAGAAAAATTTTATCCATTGAGTTAAATCGTTTTTTGTTCGAACATTATTTAGATTATCATAATAAAGTTGACGGTTCTTTTCAAAGAAATCAGATAAATAAAGAGTCGGCTTTGCAAGTAGTTTGTTTGCGACTAAGTATAGAGTAATTAATAAACGCCCAACCCTTCCATTACCATCTAAGAAAGGGTGAATAGTCTCGAACTGATAATGTGCGATTGCAATTTTTATAAGGTGAGGAACATTGATAGAATTATCATTAAGGAAATTTTCTAAATCACCAAGCAATTCCGGCATGTTTTGATAATGCGGCAGAATAAATGTAGCATCTTTAATTGTGCCGCCGCCAATCCAATTTTGGCTGGTACGATATTCTCCGGGGAGTTTATTTTTTCCGCGAACACTTTGCAGAAGAACTTTATGAGCCTGCTTAATAAGCCGCGAGGAAACAGGAAGGTTTGCAAGACTGTCAATAGCGCTGTTCATAGAATCGATATAATTCTGAACCTCTCGCCAATCATCCTTTTTTTCCGGAGCCACGTCTTTTTCTTTTAATACCGCTTCTTCTATATGAGTCTGCGTGCCTTCAATCCGGCTAGAAGTAGTAGCTTCTTTTACAATATGCATCCTGATAAATAGATCTACATCGGGAACTATAAGAGAAAAAGCATTTAATTCACCAAGCTTTAGATTAGCCTCTTCGAGAAGCTTGTTCACTTGCGGATTACTGACAATCCATTCCTTGTTGATTTTTTCGGGAAGAAAACTTTTATATTGGTATTGCGAAAAGTATGTACCGGCTATGAAGTCTTTTATGTCCATTTTTTGAGAATTAAAAATTAAGAATTATGAATTAGACAAAATTGGCATAAGAGTTAAAGAGTTAAAGAATTTAACTGAAAATTAGACTAAAGAGAGGACATAGTCAAGGATTGCTAATTAAGTTGGACTAAGAATATTTATAGTCAAGGGAGGAAATAGTTAAGAATTAAGTTGTAAAAACTATAAAACGGCAGCAAATGCGAAATGCTGCCTGGATAAAGGGATTTTATCTTGTCTTTATTTCTATTCGCAAAACAATTGAAGCGGATTCCGTTCTTTTGTAATTTGAAAGTATAATTACTGATTTTTTTTAACTTAAAACTCCGAGGGAAAGATGCGTAGAAAAGTAATTGCAGGAAACTGGAAGATGAATAATAATCTTGCGGAATCACAAAATTTAATTTCAAAATTGATTGAAGGACTTGGTAAAGAAAAAACAAAATGCGACGTAATTATTTGCCCGCCTTTTACATCACTAAGCCTATCGGCTTCTTTGATAAGTGGTTCTATTATAAAATTAGGCGCTCAGAATATGTATTTTGAAGAAAATGGAGCTTTCACAGGTGAAATTTCAGCTTCAATGCTTCTTAGTTCCGGATGTGAGTACGTTATTCTCGGTCATTCGGAACGCCGGCATATTTTCGGAGAAACTGATGATTTACTAAACAAAAAAATCAAGAAAGCTTTAAGCAGCGGGTTAAAACCGATCTTTTGTGTAGGCGAAACCCTTGACGAAAGAGAATCCGGAGTGACCAATGAAATTATAAAAAGACAGGTTTATGAAGGATTAAATGGTTTGTCAGAAAAAGACCTCGACACAATCATTATCGCTTATGAGCCTGTTTGGGCAATAGGGACCGGGAAAACCGCAACTCCAAATCAAGCACAGGAAGTACATAATTTTATTAGAAATTTAATTTCCGGCAAATTTTCCTCTGCCGCAGCCGAAAAAATCATAATCCAATACGGTGGAAGCGTTAAACCGGATAATGCAAAAGAATTGCTTTCTCAAAAAGACATCGACGGCGCTCTTGTCGGCGGAGCTTGCCTCAAAGCCGAATCATTTATTGGCATAATTCAGGCAGCTTAAAAAAAGTATTCTCAAATAAGTCACCTTACGCATTATGATACTACATTTGCCGCGACATTAAGAGGCTGTGTGAAAATTCAGAAGTGATGAATAAATATTCCAATTATTATTATGAAGCTGTTTCTAAAATATAGTGTTTCTGTATTGCCCCGGCATTCATGCCGGGGTAGAGTCACACAAGCAAAACATGGGCTTTAGCCCCATATTTGCAGTTTATGTGGCTAAAGCCAATATCATTTTTTGTTGATTAAATCCCCGCCATAAATGGCGGGGCAATAGGGAAAAAACATTCCTAACGTGACTTAATTATTACATTTAAGTTCTAAATTAAGGGCACTTCTAAAAACATCAATATTCTCTGCGAACCTTGCATATTCTTTGCGTTCTCTGCGTTAAATTTTTATAAATGATAGTTTTTAGAAGTAACCTTAAGAGAAATTGGCGAATTCTGCTATAACATTTACGTTGATTTCCCCTCCTTTCTTTAGTATATTTAGCCACTTTTTTTATTATTTTAGGACGAATTATACGGATGGGTCTCTCCAAATTTTTTTATCTTACTTTATTAATCTTTCTAATTTTTTTCTCCCACCAAAGCAATGGACAAATAATTTTCAAGGAATTACCCAAAAACACAATAAATCTTTCTGATTCTACGTTTTTTGGTATAACCGAAACCAGGCAAATCATTTCGCTTGACGGCGTTTGGCAAGTTTTTCCATCTAATAAAAAAGAAGACAAAGCCGTCGATATTAATGTCCCTTCCATTTTTCATGGCAACGGCAAACTAATCTTCGAAAAACGATTTTATCTCTCCGGAGATCAGGTTAACAACCACCGACTAAGGATAAATTTTTTAGGAATAAATTACTCTGCCGATGTTTCCGTTAACGGTGTTATAATTTACCGCCATACCGGCGGAGAGTTCCCATTTACAGTTAAATTGCCGAAGGATATTCTTCACCCCGGTAAGAATAATATTTTATCTGTAAAATTATTTTATAGCCTGGATTCTAAAAACACTATCCCCGTTAAGCAAAGATTTCTTTTCCCTCACAACTTTGGCGGGATTGTTAGAG
>JAJYSI010000120.1 GCA_021793635.1 Bacteroidota bacterium | reverse complement strand
TGTGTTAATAGGGGGTTCAAAAATAAATTATAAAGTTTTTACGGTACATTTTTCAGAAACCCACCCGAAATATCAAGAGACAATGGAAACATGTAGAATGTTAATTTTCAAATACTTGTTTCTGTCATGAAAAAAACGTTATACCCATACCAAAAAGAAGGCATTTCAGAGATTATAAATTTCTTCAAATCCGGATCGAAAAGAGTTGTGTTCCAGTTGCCGACAGGGGGAGGAAAAACGATAACCTCATCATCGCTAATTAACTTATTTTATCGTCAAAACCCCTCAAAAGACATATGTTTCTTTGTGCATAGAAAAGAATTGTTAGATCAATTCAAAAGAACCTACGAAAGACAGTTTGAGGATGCAGAAGTAGGTATAATTGACGCTAAATCACGCATGAAAAGATTTGATCTTAATATTCATGTATGCATGATTGACAGCGCGTATAATCGTCTTAAGCGTGATCCTAACTGGTTCGGAAATAATGTTGGATTATTGGTTATAGATGAGTGTCATAATGCCGGATTTGATAAGATTTTCAAGTTTTTTCCTAACACATTAACCGTTGGGTTAACAGCGACACCAACAAGATTAAGCAAAAAAAACCTAATGAGATTGGTATATGATGATATTGTTTCTACCACCAATATACAAGAGTTAATCGATTTCGGATCACTAAGCCCTAACAAGACCTTTTGTGTTGACAATAAGGTCAATTATAAGAAACTCAAAAAGTCAGCCGGTGATTATTCAAAGGGTTCAATATTCGAGGAATACTCAAAAGCAAAACATATAACAAATGTTGTCAAAGCTTACGAACAGATTTGTTTAGGCAGAAAAACAATGATTTTCAATGCCTCCATTGAGCATTCGAAGTTAGTTGACGCTGCTTTCAACTCAGCGGGTTATAAGTCTATGCACTTGGACGGAACGACCAAGGAAAGAAACATGATTTTGAAATGGTTTGAAAAAACACCTGGGGCTATATTACAGAATGTAGCGATTTTAACTTGTTTATCGTCAGACACAGAAGTTTTAACTAAAACAGGATGGAAGGGCATTAAAGAGATATCAAAAAGCGATTATGTAGCTCAATGGGATAAGGGAGATATAACCTTTGAAAACCCGCAACATATTCACAGTCATTTTCACAATGGCAAAATGCTTAGGTTAGACGGGAGATACGTCAGTCTCAACGTTACGTCTGACCATGATATGCTTGTAAAGATTAACGGAGAATTTATAAAAACTAAAGCCAGGAACATTTCAGAGGTTAAATCCATTATTCCTGTATCTGGATTTTGTAAACCAGATGAAATTAAGGCAAAGCAAAAATCCCTTCCAGATAAAAAAAGATTTATAAGTTACACTTCTTATAACTACAGAAAAAAAGGAATGAGTCATGCGGATTCAATAAATGAAGCAGAAGTTCAATGGCGTCTAAAAACTCAATTAAGGTATAAAAATCCTAATGAGTTAAGTCTAAAGGAATGTGAATTAATAGGTTTTTGGCTTGGAGACGGTTCAAAGTTCATGATGCAAAACGGAGGCTTCAGATATTCTTTATGTCAAGGAGAAGGATCGCCGAAAATAATAAAATGGATTCATGATACATTAAAAGAATTGAATATAGAATATTCATTTTATAAATACAAAGGAGGTATAAAACATGTTAACGGTAGGATATGCGATGTCAAAGGACACGTTAACTTTAATCTATGTATCGGAACTGGTGGCCATAAACAAAACAGAAGCGGAATTTATAGACTTCTTCCTTATCTTGAAAAAGACGGATCAGAACTGTATTGGGGATTAAATAGAGACCAGTTTTTCCATATTATGAAAGGTTTGTTTAAGGCAGATGGATGGCACGGCAACAATAAGGAATACACAGGTCAAAAGATAATTGGCGATAACAAGAATCTTTTCAACTTATTGCAATCAATAGGAGTTTGTAGAGGATATAGAGTCACTATCAAGAAAATTAAAAAAAGAAAATTTAATAAAAAACAGCTATATGGAATATCTCTAAGAGATAAAACAGAACATCAATTAACAAATGATTTACCAAGGTTATATGATTGTAAAAATGAGTTAGTTTGGTGCCTAACAATGACTAAAGGAACTCTCGTTACAAGAAATAATGGAACGGTTACTATAATGGGGAATACGGGCTATGATGAGCCAAGTATAGAATCTGTGATTATGAATCGTCCTACACTTTCTCTTCCGCTTTGGAAGCAATGCACGGGACGAGGAAGCCGAATTTATCCGGGCAAGCCATATTTCACGATCATTGATTTGGGCGATAACGTGTATCGGCATGGGGATTGGTCTTTTGATGTGGACTGGAAAGACATGTTTTATAACTCAAAATTAAAAGAAGATACGGACGGTGTTGCGCCTATAAAAACCTGCCCGGAATGTTTTTTCATTATGCCTGTTCAAACGATGACTTGTCCTGAGTGCGAATATCAGTTTGGTACGGATGAAATAGAAGAAAATACAGAAGAATTGAAATTAAAGTTGGTTACAGATAACTTCGTTAAAAAAGTTAATGTACACAAAATCAATAATTTCGTAGAAAAAAGGAAGTGGAATGAGTACACCGCTGTACATTTGATTAAGGAAGCGCTTATAAGACAAATTAGGTCTGCAAACATAAAAGTGCGCTCAAATGAATTTAATGCCTTATACGCAGAATATATGAAAAAAGTACATGAATGGGGCAAAGAGAATGAAAAATCAATTTCTTTTCTGGACCAATTTGCACCCAAAATTTTAAAAGACGAACTAAAAAGATTAAATTTGATTTGATTTTTAAATAAATTGTTTAAATTTACAGGCTTAAAACGATAAATATGACACTAGGACAAAAAATAAAGACCAAAAGGAAAGAGTTAAACCTCACTCAGTCAGAGTTTGGGGAAAAAATAGGGGTAACTATTCAGCAGGTCTGGAATTATGAAACCGGTAAGCAAACACCAACCTACAAAAGACTTCAAAAAATAAACAAGGTTTTAAACTTAGACTTAAACCTGTAATCATGGAAAAAAGTTATTTCAAAACGTTATTTTCTGAAATACGGAAATACGTAGAGGCAGGATATTCTGTAATGCCGGTGCGCATGGAAGATGATCAATATAACGGCCGTACATTGGGCGCAAAATCCCCTCTTTTTTCGTTCAAAACCAAAAAAGCAGAAACAAAGGACCTTGATTACATTTTCAAAATCATGTCTTACCAAACCAAAAAACTTGGTTTTGCGTTGTGTACCGGCTCAATATCCAACAATTTGGAGGTAATCGATATTGATGAGAAATATAATCCCGGAATCAGAAAAGAATATCTTGCTGTCATTGAGAAAAACTACCCAAAGCTATTTCAAAAATTAAGGATTGAAGGCACGATAAATTTAGGCGCGCACATTCCATATCATTTACCTGAAAAACCGGAAGGAAGTCAAGATTTAGCGAGCCGAGAAGCCAACGAAGAAGAACTTAAAACCAATCCAAAACAGAAAAAATATTGTTTTATTGAGAGCCGGGGAGAAGATTCTCTTTGCATTGTTCCGCCCACTGATGGTTATTATTTCATTCAAGAGAATGATATACCGACCTTGTCGATGGAGGAGCGAAATGTTTTGGTTAACGTGGCCAAATCATTCAATAGAATTTTACCCAAAATAAAAAAAGCAAACTATTCCAAAAGAGGGTTAAGGAATTATTTTGTCAATCCTTGGGAGGATTTTGACAACGATCCAAAAAACGAAACCTTGTTAACTAAATTTGGTTGGGAAATACTGGACCGCGAAAGCAATAACAACTACATATATTTCACAAGGCCCGGAAAAACACACGGCATATCCGGAAGTTATGTAATTGACAAGAGATTGTTTTGGATTTTCTCCCCTAACGGAGGGTTGGACCCAGACACCGGATATAAGCCCTCTACATTATTGTGTGAATTGCAATTTGGCGGTGATACCAAGGAAACTTTTCGGTACTTAATTGAGCAAGGTTACGGTCAGCTTAACGAACGATTCGAAAAAGATTTGGTCAGAAAAGCTGTGACCAATAACCGAGAGCTACCCAAGAACATATCAAAAAAAGCGGAGGAAGAATATCAAAAACTAAAAAAAGATAAAGAACAACGATATCCATACGGTATATTTTGGCAAGGTGATTTAGACGATGGTTTTACGATAAATAGGGAGCTTATAATTAATGTAGCCAGTCAAATGAATTACAAGCTTCTTAACGGTAGTTTGGTTAGATTGGACGGTATTGTAGTGGAAGATGCAACGCAGCGAGATTTTGAAGATGATTTGAAGTCTTATATAAAAGAAGACGACGAAATTATTAGGATTGCGATCACGGATAAGTTTGAAGCTTTCGTTCAATATTCAATCAAACAAACCATCAGCAGGCTACCAATACTCGAGGATGATTCTATACTCAAAGATACCAGATTTTCGGCCTACAAGGCTTATGAAAATGGTGTGGTGATCATCACAAAAAACAAAATAGAAATGGTGGATTATGATTATTTCGAGAACGGAGACGATACGAGATATATTCTAGAAAAATCAATCTTACCGAGAAACTTTGAAAAGTCAAGCGAAGAAGGGTTGTTTACTCAATTCCTAGAAAAAGCGATCTTACCTAACCAAAACTTAAAAAGCCATATTGGTTACATGGTTCATAATTATAAGGATTCTGCTAATGCTTATTTTCATGTGGCTACCGAAACAGTTGAGGACCCAAAAGACGGTGGTGGGGCCGGGAAAAATATATTTGCCGATCTGGTAGGAAGATTCACGACTTATACGGAAGTTCCGGGTGAGCAAATCCAAATGAATGAGAATTTCTACCAGCAATGGAATGGAGAAAAATTAATGATTATCTCGGACATTCCCAAAAGCTGGAATTTCACGTTCCTAAAAAATATGACCACCAACTCGGCTATCCAAAAGAAGCTGTACCAAAATGTGGTTCGATTAGATTCAAGCCAGCTGCCAAAATTACTTGTGCTTACCAACTACTCATTTGAAATTGCAGACGGCGGGGTGAAAAGAAGGTTAATGTTTATCGAGTTCTCCGATTTTTTCACTAAGTCAGGAGGTGTTGATGTTTATTTTGACGGAAAATTATTTCCAAACGATTGGGAGGAAGAAGATTGGCTTGCTTATGACAACTATATGATTAGCTGCTTACAAGAATATCTCAAAGCTCCTAAACTCACTAACCCAACAATGTCAGAATCAGGTTGGATGAAGAAATTCGCGCTTAACCACGGGCAAATGACAAAGCTTTTTATTTCCGAAAATATTTCGGAATGGTTACAGAAAGAATATGTACCCAAGAAAGAATTTGACGAGCAATATAACCGGTTTTGCGAGGAAAATGGAGTTCAAAAACGTTATATGAAGTCGGCTATGAAGATGAACGAAGCGCTTGAAGAATGGTGCGAGAAACACAATATAACGTTTGAAAAATCAACACAAAAAGTTATTAATTACGTTAATACTTCCTGTCGAAGATTTTCTCATTCAAAGTTAACCATAGATGATGATCAATCCAACGCAACTGATGAATTGCCATTTTAACCTATTTAAATATTAACAATACTTTAACGTTTTCTTGACATATTATGTCATACTCTTGCCGTATCTTTGGTGTATAGAAAAAGAGGAAATTAACTTAAAACCTAAAGACATGACAACTATTCAAGATTTAAAATTGACAAATCAGTACCCAGACGCAATCGAATCAGTGCAATTAGTATTAGATGCTTATAACAGAATAATAGAGAAAAAAGGATCTTTTGAAGGTCTTAGCAATAGGCTTCAATCACTAGAAAAATGTGTAAATTACATGAAGGAAAATGAAGTAGATTGCAGAAAAGTTGGAGAAGCTTGCGACCTTGCTAGTAGAAATTTCGATAAATTCTTAACCATCGTGAAATAATAACCTTAAAACCTAGAAACATGACGCCTAAAGAAAGGAATAACTTTAACATAAGCTTAACATTTGTTTAACATATTATGTCATACTCTTGCCGTATCTTTGGTGTATAGAAAAAGAGGAAATAACTAAAACATCAAAACCATGAAAATTCAAACAGTTAAGTTCGCAGGAAAAATGTCATTCGGATTCAAAGAAACATTATATAATGTTAGAAAAGACGGAAACAAGGCCATAATTGAATATGCCGAGGTAGAATACCTTACCAATGACTACGGAAAACAAAATGATGTTGTAATGACTGCTGAAAACGGATTCAAGCCTGAATTGACTGGATCTGGAAGATTAACCAGTGTTAGCTTCGATGAATCCGCCAAAAAGATTCTTGATGATGCTGAAATTATCACTGGTGAAACCTTCAAAATTAAGGATTGGATCAAATCACAGTACAATGTTAGTTTCGACTGGAACACAAAATCTTGGACAAAATAATCAAAATAACCTTTAAAACTCAAAACCATGAAAATTACAAAACAATTCATTAGAGAAAACATTAACGATGAATTTCTGAATTACGACAACAACACTAGAATGTGGGGAAACGAACCCACACTTGAAACGGCACTCCTTCATTGGCTTTCTAAGCAATTGCCAGGCGTTAAGTATATTCTCACTGAACAATTCAGGTTAAAAAGATGGTCCAAAAAATCAGCAGTAGATATGTTGTATAATGCTGCCACTTGGGTGAATGAAAACGCAAAAGACCCCAAGTCAGTATTCAACAACGGAACCCCCGTTTCACCAGGAAAATTCTTTTAATTAACTCATCTCTCCTTTAATCAGTAGGGAGGGGAATAACCTAAAAACCATGACAACACAGGAAATTGAAAGCAAACTAGAGGATATTTTAGTTTCTATACAAAGTATTGAAGCAAGAATAGATCAAGAAAAACCAATGGGAGTAGATCAATATGTACATATTGATCAAATAGAAAATGATTTAAGCAACGCTTATTGGTCTATCATGGTCTACAATGAAAGAATAAAAAATGGTAGATATGAATCATATTGAAAAGCTTGAAGAGAATGAAGATGCTATCCTTCGTCTGATTAAATATCGACACTTAAAAAGAGATCAAAGAATCAATCAAGAGATAAACCGACTGGTGCGTGAAAATAAAAAAATCGAACAATTAACCATTCAACAAGCAAGAGAATTACAAACATTAACTATTGAAATTGAGAGTGAATTATGAAAACCAGGGAATAAGAAAGGAATTACTTAAGCTTTCTTTTGATTAAACTTTAACAAATAGTTAACATTTTATATTATTATTTATATCTATATTTGTAGAAACAAAACCATTAAACCATGAGAAAAATAGTAAAATACATAATTGATAACTTGCCAAAAGTTGAGCCACAGGGCAATCATGAAGATATAGAAGAACTTGAATTTGTAGTTGAAAATGATAATATTTTCTCTCAATTCAAAGTAGAAGTTCAAACGTTAATAGATGATTTATTTCTGGGAGACTATTCAAGCCCATCAGAATATACTTCTAGACTTATTATTCAGGACCCTGAAATAGAGTTTCTTCTTCTTAACAACAAGAATTTCGATATAACTCCTCATGAGTGGAAAGAACTGCGTAAAGCAATTATTAACCACATTGATACCCATAGTTATGACGATGTACAAAATTGAAATTATGAGCGGTTATTGGACTGTTGACGGTATTAGGTGGCCAAGATTAAATAAAACAGAAAAGAAAGCATTAATTAAATACCTTAAAAAGAAAAAATCATGAAAAAAGTAACAGGATTTAAAGGCTTCGACAAAGATATGAAATGTCGGGGCATGCAATACGAAGAAAACAAAACCTTCGAAATTGAAGGCGATGTAGAAATATGTGAAAAAGGTATGCATTTCTGCAAAATGCCCTTAGATGTTTTTAATTACTATCCGCCGGTTCCTGGAGCCGTTTACTCGGAAGTTGAAGCAGAAGGTGATATTATAGAAGAAGGCGACAAATGCGCTACAAATAAGCTGAAAATAAAATCCAAAATATCAATAGTCGAAATGTTTAAATTACATTTCGATATGATCATGGATAAGGTTAAGAAATCGAAAGACACCACTTCTACAGCAGGTAACAAAGCCCACGCCAATACATCAGGTGACAAAGCCCACGCCAATACATCGGGTTACAAAGCCCACGCCAATACAGCGGGTTACGAAGCTCACGCCAATACGGCGGGTTACAAAGCCCACGCTAATACGGCGGGTAACTTCGCCCACGCTAATACGGCGGGTAACTCCGCTCACGCTAATACATCGGGTGACTTCGCCCACGCCAATACCGCGGGCTACAAAGCTCACGCCAATACCGCGGGCTACGAAGCTCACACCAATACATCAGGTGACAAAGCCCACGCCAATACATCGGGTTACAAAGCCCACGCCAATACAGAGGGGAACTACGCCCACGCCAATACATCGGGTTACAAAG
>JAJYSI010000119.1 GCA_021793635.1 Bacteroidota bacterium | reverse complement strand
TAATTTATGCATACCTTCGGTCAGTTTGTAATCTACAAGCGGTGTTTGATCAATTTTATTACCATCGATATAAACCTCTGCCCAGGGGAAACACTCTACAGAAAGCCTTCCTAAAAGGGTCGATGAATTAACGTTCACTACTGTTTGAGCAGGAATTTCTGCAGCTTTCTTAATTAGGGGCTTATTTAATTCTTTAGCTTCCTTCTTCGATATGTCAGAAGAAATTTTGTTTGACTGATTTGCGGAAATAGTTTTTATAAGGTTCTCTTTAGAATTGACAGTGTTTGTAATTTTGACCGGTACCGGTTTTAGGTTAATTAACCGCAAACTAAAAAACAAAAAGAGAGCAAATAGAACAACCGAAATTGATATAAGCGGTACTTTAATATTTACTTTTTGTTTTAAGGGTAAAATAGGTCTATATATTTCCTCTTCAACGCCAAAATATTTAAGAGATTCCAGAGCAGATTTTGTTCTATCTCGAAGGTCCTTTTTAAGCAAATTTGTTAAAGCTTGGCGGACATTATCAGGCAAATTTTGCAGTGATGCGAAAATTTTACCCTCATCAAATACCAAAATATTGTTCAACGTTTCGCTAATGTCTTTCCCTATAAAAGGATTGACTCCCATGAACAATTCATAGCCAACAATACCGGCGGCAAACAAATCGGTCTGCGAGGTTTTTTCCCCTCTAATTTGTTCGGGAGCCATATATCCAGGAGTCCCGACAATAGAAGAAGAATGCGTTAACACATTTTCATTTATAATTAACGCTAAGCCAAAGTCTGCAATCTTCAATTCATTTTTAGAATTTAGAAGCAGATTCTCAGGTTTGATATCGCGGTGAATAATATGGTTTTGATGGGCGACATTAAGAGCTTTTAGAAGCTGAACCATCAAACTGATTTTTTCATTTAGAGAGAGATTGTTTTTAATAATAACTTCGCGAAGATTGCGGCTTTCAAAGTACTCAAAAGATATATAGAAGAAATTTTTGTACATGCCGAAGTCTAAAACTTTTATAAGATTCGGATGGTCAAGCATAGCAAGTATTTTAGCTTCGCGTTTGAATCTTTCAAGGATGGTTTTGTCTGATAGATTATCGGTATCAAGCGTTTTAAGTATAATTTTTTTACCAAGATAAATATGATTAGCAAGATATACGCCGGTATAATCATCCTTTTTAAGTAAAGTAATAACTTCAAACTTATCGAACAATATTTCTGCGGCGACTTTTTCCATCGATTACAGATCTCCGCCTATCTCTTTAATTTTTAGCTGCACCCACCGGACAGAAACACCTAAAGATTTAGCTGCAAGAGTGCGATTGCCTTGAAATTCTTGAAGTCTCTTCTTTAAGATTGCCTTTTCAAATTCTTCAAGCGTTCCGTTAAAGTTTAAGTCATCTGCGTCCTCTTCGATAATAATATGTTCAGGGGTAAGCATATCATCATCACATAAAATCAAAGCTCGCTGCAGAACATTTTCAAGCTGTCTAACATTCCCGGGCCATTCAAAAGATTCAAGTAATTTCATTGCTTTCGGATTGATATGAATTTTTTTATTAGAATATTTTTTCATGAAATGATCTACCAATAATGGTATATCTCCGCGTCTTTCCCTTAAAGGCGGAATTTTAATCGGAAAAACATTTAGCCGGTAAAAAAGATCTTCCCTAAATTTATCTTCCTTAGAGAGTTGTCTAATATCTTTATTAGTAGCCGCTATAACCCGGACATCAACTTTAATAACTTGAGTATCGCCAAGGCGGATTATTTCCCTATTCTGCAGGACACGAAGAAGTTTAGCTTGAAGAGCCACAGAAATATCGGCGATTTCATCAAGGAAAAAAGTGCCGCTACTTGCTACTTCAAATAGGCCTTTTTTATCAGATGTAGCGCCTGTAAAAGCGCCTCTTTTATAACCGAATAATTCGCTCTCCAATAATGTATCAGGGATTGAACCGCAAAATTGCCCAAGATAAGGTCTATCTTTTCTTCCGCTTAAATTGTGGATAGCTCTTGCAACTATTTCTTTTCCGGTACCGCTTTCACCGAGGAGCAAAACGGTGGCGTCAGTTGCGGCAACTTTATATATTAGGGACGTCATCTTTTGCATAGCCGGGCTATTACCTATCAGCTCAGGAATTTGTATAAAGGATTGAATTTGATTCTTTAAGATTGAATTTTCATCCTGTAATTCTTCAAGCTTTTTTATTTTATCCAATGACAAAGAGACTAAATTAGAAAAGAAATCAAGAAATACGAGGTTGGAATCGGTAAATTCTTTTCTATGCATTTGGCTATCGACTAAAATTACTCCCCATATTTTTTCATTGCGAAAAATTGGAACTCCGAGTATCGATTTAATGTTATGTATTTGAATACTTTTGAATTGAGAAATATCGGGATTACTTTGTACATCATGGTAAAAGCAAGGTTCTTTTCTTTCGATAACTTTTTGAAGGATACCGGAAGAAAAGTCTGATAGGTTTTGAATATTTTCCTGTTGAATATTTCTTGCAGCAATAATAGAGAAACTATCCTCGGCTTCATTATATTTAACAAACAATCCCCGTTCGGCATTAATAACTTTAATAATTAAATCAAGAGTTTCTCCAATCAGGCTATCCTGGTAGATTGCTGAATTAAGGGTTTTGCTAATTTGATAAAGAGTTTCAAATTGTTCTTTATCAATTAGTTTAATTTTTTCTGTATTGTATGTAATCATAATTGTTAAAATAATTTTATTGTACTCTAAAAGTAGCCGGCAGCGATCTTGATCTATTTTGGAACTGATCTATAACCCAGATAACCCAATAATAATTTTTTGCCGGAAGCGGTGTAGTAATTTGGCAAGAAATTGAATCAGATGAAATACTATTCTGTTCATAAACGAGCTGAGAATTAGCAAAATCGTTTGTGTAAATTTGGATCATATACGTAAAAGGATAACCGGTAGTATATCTTTGCCAGGTTAACATTGGTGTTGAAGTAATTAAAGTATCGTTTGCCGGGAACTGAATTACAGCCCCATCTTTAATTACACGTGTAACCTTTTCGCTTCCTACAAGGAACTGTCTTCCAAAAATATCTTTAACTATAATATTGAAATTTAAGCCGATTGTTTGTTCAATATCGCTGATGTTCATATCCAGTGTAGACAAAGTGGTTTGAAAGAACTTGCTTGAAGCATCATAGCCTAAAGCTTTCTTAAAATTCAAATCATTACTTTGGACGTAAACCGAATCAATGTCATTATCCTTATCAGAAATATTCGCATTTATTATTAGTTGGTAACTTTGACCGGGTGGGCTAAACTGGTTTATTACTACAGTATAAATCGAAATGCTATCAAGCATTGGGATACTTGGTAAATTAATTTGATAATTTAGTTTTCTAGCGATGTTCCAGGTGACGTTAATAGTATCAGAAAGAAAGCCTGTTTTTTGGAAAATCAATTTTCCATCAATGGGTCGGATATTATTGATTGCGAAATTCCCGTTTGCATCGGAATTAATTATTATATTACCCGGTTGCCAGAGGACAGAAACCCCAGCAATACCGGTATAAGGCAGACTAAATGTTTGTACGGTTCCGTTAATCGAGGCAAAAGAATAATTTGGATTTGATGGATCAAGCGGATTATTCCTTGGAGCATTGCAGGAATTAAATGCAACTGCCGTTGAAATAAATACAGTCCAATATAAATATTTTAAGAAAATTCTTTTGTAGACAATTATCATTTTTGATTTTTGATTTTTTACGATGAACGCTAAAGGCTATTTTACCAAATATTTATAACACCGTATATAATTTAATAAAAATTCGTCTAACAGAGTGTTATGGAAAAAACATATTAATCATTGCTATCAGAAATAGTTGAGTAAACACTATGAACCATATTTCAGTGAAAGCAGTTACGGCTTTCGTCCGGGACGAAGCGCCCATCAAGCCATAGAACAAGCAGTCAATACATAGCGCGGCAAGCCTGCCGGACAGGCAGGCCGCAATGGAATATGTTTGATGGAATATGTAAAATCATTTCAAAATCATATTCAAATTAACATTTATATACGAACAAGAATTTATATCATTACAAAAACGGCATTTGAGAAACCGATGAATCGGTTAAAAGGTATTCTTTTCATTTCTATTCCCACGAATAAATTCGTGGGCTGCTATGATACCTTTAATCGATTTAACAAATGACCACTATTAATTTTTAATATTAGTAGACACCTATGGGTAGTGATGTTATAGGAAATTTTATTTTGGTTGGACAGATATGGATCATTTAGAGTAATTTTGATGATAGAGTTTATCAATATTTCAAACAATGAAGTTGACTGATTTCGATCCGAAAGACTTCAAAATCGATAAGGATGAATTTTTCTGTGGAATTAAAATATTACGTTATTACATTGACCCTAAGAGCAGTATAGATATATATTGAACTTAAATCATTTGATTAACTAATACATTGCTTATATAATTATAGGTAAAATAAGAATTATCAATCGGGTATGTTCAGTTCTGTAAAGAATATTGATTGATCTTACTGTTATGTTCTAATAAGAATTAGACGAACTACTTTAACCTATCAAAACGGGCCTGGAAGAATCTTAGATATTTCGGTTCATAAGTCATCTTCAATCCTTTAATGGATTTTCGATTTTCATAAACTGATACCACTGATTCATAAGCTACATCGATATGAGCTTGGGTATAGACCCTTCGGGGCAATGTCAAACGAACAAGTTCAAGTTTGGGATAGTTATGATCGCCCGTTTTTGCATTTCTACCTGCAGATACAATTCCCCTTTCCATTGCTCTTACGCCTGAGTCGATATAGAGCTCCAAGGCAAGGGTCTGTGCCGGGAATTCAATTTGCTTAAGGTGAGGTAAAAATCTTTTTGCATCAAGGAATACAGCATGTCCTCCAATTGGCTTTACTATAGGAATATTAAATTCTAATAATTTATTACCGAAGTATTCAACCTGGCCAATTCTTGATCTTATATAATCATAGTTAGTCATTTCTTCAATACCTCGCGCCATGGCTTCCATATCTCTTCCTGCAAGACCGCCGTAAGTATGAAGACCTTCGTATACTACAACCATGTTTCGGGCTTCTTCAAATACTTTTTTATTTTTTGTAGCTAAGAAGCCGCCGATATTAACAAGCAAGTCTTTTTTAGCGCTCACCCAGATGCCTTCGAAGTGAGAGCACATTTCCTTTAATATCTGAGCTATAGTTTTATCCTTATAGCCTTTTTCACGCTGTTTGATAAAGTAGGCATTCTCAACAGCACGGGTTGCATCGAGCCATACTTTAATGCCATGTTGTTTTGCATAGTTTTCTAAATCAATCATGTTTGCCATTGAAATGGGTTGACCGCCAGCCATATTGACCGGCGCTGCTATGCTTATGTAGGGAATTTTTTTAGCGCCTACTTCTTTTACAAGTTTATCCAGTTTATTTAGATCTACATTTCCTTTGAATGGATGTTCACTTTGCGGGTTATGGGCTTCATCAATTATTATATCGACGAAAGTAGCGCCGGCAAGCTCCTGGTGCAGCCTTGTAGTTGTGAAGTACATATTTCCAGGGACATAGTCGCCTTTTTTAATTAAGATTTGTGAAATTAAATGCTCCGCAGCCCTTCCTTGATGAGTAGGGACAAAATAAGGATAGCCATAATATTTCTTGACGTTATCCCATAAATAATAGAAATTCCTACTGCCTGCATAAGCTTCATCGCCGAGCATCATACCTGCCCATTGATAATCGCTCATAGCATTTGTGCCGCTGTCGGTAAGCAAATCAATATACACATCTTCAGATTTTAGAAGGAATGTATTGTAGCCTGCCTCTTTGGCAGCTTTCACTCTATGCTCGCGAGTAGTAACCTTGATGGGTTCAACAACCTTTATTTTGAAAGGCTCGGCCCATGATCTTCTTGTTAGCTTTTTAGCCATAACATCTCCGAATAAATTAATTTAAGAAAAAGAATTCACATTACACAGGATTTCCATTTGGAGTAATGGAATGGTGGAATTGTGGAATAATGGGGAAAAATAATCTTTCCCACTACTCCATTTTTCCAATAGTTGCGTATCATAAGATATTAAAAACATAGTTCCACTGTTTCTTTAATAGTTTCAAGTACAATTGTTGTGTTTGTAGTTCTTATAGATCCGATAGTTGAGAATTTAGTTCGGAGCAATTGAGTAAGCGCATCAGTATTTGCCGCTCTTACTTTTACAAGGAAGCTATCCTCACCCGCTACAATATGGACTTCCAGCACTTCAGGTATTTTTGAAATCTCTTTAGCTGTTTTTTGATCGACAATTTGACCTTTAGCTGTTACCTGGATAAAGGCAAGGAGCCCACGGTCTACTTCTTTTGGGTCAATCTGTGCTGTATATTTTTTAATGATTTTTTTTTGTTCAAGGCGTCTTATTCTTTCAAGCACTGCAGAGGGCGCCATTTTAACCTGACGTGCAATTTCGGCATTTGTCGTCCTAGAGTTCTTTTGAAGTATCTTCAGTATTTTAGCGTCAATTTCGTTAATCATTCTGTTTTTTCATTTATTTTAGAATATTCTTTGTAATATTAAGAATTATCAGAATATTTGTCAAGCGGATAATGGCAAAGTGGTTAATAGGAAATCAATTAAAAGATATGCTAGCAGCCCACGAATTTATTCGTGGGGAAGAAATGAAACGAACACCATTGAACCGATTCATCGGTTTCTCAAATGCCGTTTTTTAAGTTTATAAATGTTAAATTGACGCCTATTTTGTCAAGACGGAATTTTGACAACGTAATATTCAGCCGCACTTAGAGTAGAGATTTCATACTCTGATAATGCAGCGGGAATAAAAATCGATTCTCCTTTTGAAAATTTCTGTGAAGATTTAATATCGCCGGACTTCCATATAATTTCAATTGTTCCTTCGGTAATTAAATACACAGCTAGCTTACCTTTGGATTTTTTCATTTGTGCAAATCCGCTTTCTTTCCGGTAATGTGAAACTTCAAATTCTTCAGCCATTGTTTTGTAAGTTACTTCATCTTCTTTTTGTTCTTTATTTATGATTTCATATTTAGCAAAATCATATTTAATAATATCCAACAAAGTCTTCACATCTTTAAACTTATTCGTCAGTCCGGCGCGAACTACGTTATCCGAATTTGCCATACACTCAATTATATTTCCTTTTATGTATGCGTGAGGAACGCCAGCTTGCGTAAAGATTGCCTGTCCTTTTTCTAAATGTATTATATTGAAAAAGAAAAATGAAAGTAGACCTATATCTACGCCGAATAAGTCATATTGTGTAAGGAACTGAAACTCTTCCGGCAATAAAGTTGATTTATTCTTTAAGCGTTCGGCTATTTTAAGAATACATTTAGAAAGGTTTTCTGATTCACCTGCCCTCTTCATAATTTCGCTATAGAGACCTTGAATATTTTTCTCAAACTCCTGATTATTTTTAGAGTTTAATACTTTTGCAATAAGGTCTTCGTCGATAAAATCATTAAGCTCAGGCAGAGAAATTAAATTTTGCACAATTTCTTTTACGGGGCGAAAGCCAGCAATTGCAGCCAGGGAATCTATAGCAACAGCTATTTCAGGTTTATGATTATCATCGGGATAATTTTTGGGGTCCAATGAATGCAATTTTTCTGCTTGAATTTTATTAGGATGTGTTTGGATAGAAAGCGCTTTATCTGAAGAAAGGACTTTTAGCAAAAAAGGAAACTGCCCGTTAAATTTCCGAACTACATAATCGCCTAAACATTCAACAGGATAATCTTTAACAAATTTATTAAGGGGGATATTTACGTTGTCGACTACAATTTCCGACGGACATTTCGGATGAGCGCCAATCCATAATTCGGCATAAGGCAATCCCGGTTTTGCTTGGACACCCAAGAACATTGGAATAAAAGCATTTTCATCTTTCGTACCCCAATCATAATATTGAACTTTATTAATTAACCTGTAGGGTTGTGCAGAGAATTTTTTCAATTTAATCCTTAATTAACTATAACAAATATAGTAAATCAAAGAATTATTTCTTTTACAAATTAATTTGTCATGGGATAATATTATCCTCTAGATTTTTTACTTATTAAAGATGTTATTTAGTGTTCTATCTTAAAAATCTATTGCTCAAGATTTCTTGAATATTTCTTCTGCCATCAATTACTGAATGTATATAAATTAAGTTGTCTCCAATTTCGTAGATTATACGGTATGGTTTATAAAGAATCTCTAAATAGTTTTTAATTCCGGTTGGTCTCAATTCAGGTGGAATGTGTCCTCTTTCCGGAAATTTCTCAAGCTTATAGCAAGTTTCTTCTATAGCACCTAAAAGTTTATGCGCTGATTTAATACTATCATTCATTGCAGCATAAATAAATATTTCTTTGAGATCTAATTTGGCTTGAGGATCAAATATAACTTTATATTTCATAGTCATTGAACAGATTTCAATTCGTTGCGAAGATCGGCAAATGTTTCTTGAATTCCTTTCGCTTCTTTCTTTTTATCACGAG
>JAJYSI010000118.1 GCA_021793635.1 Bacteroidota bacterium | reverse complement strand
TTGTAATAGTTAGTACAACCGAAGGTGATGATAAGCCGTTAAAATATCCGGCGATGTTCAGGAATGCTTCGGCTCTTGTAATAAATAAAATAGATTTACTTCCTTACGTTAAATGTTCGTTAGAAACGTTAAGGGAAAATGCTTTAAGTATAAATCCCAATCTTAAGATATTTGAAATATCTTGCACAACCGATACAGGGTTAAACGACTGTATTGAATAGCTTCAATTGCAGCTTAAAAAATATTGGGATCAAGAGTTCACATAATAATCATGGGCGCTGTTCAAGGCGTTGGTTTTCGTCCTTTTATTTTCCGGCTTGCAAAAGAAATGAACTTAAATGGATATGTTCTAAATTCTTCACAAGGTGTTTTCATAGAAGCGGAAGGCAATAAAAATATTTTAGATGAATTTATTTTAAGAATAGAAAAAGAGAGACCATCTCTTTCGGTAATTACAAGTTTCGAATTCTCATTCCTCGATCCGGTTGGTTACCGTAAATTTGAAATCAAAAAGAGTGAAAAGAATAATGACACCACGGCATTAATTCTGCCCGACATTGCTGTATGTAAGGAATGTTTAGAAGAAATGCTTGATCCAAACGACAGAAGGTTTTTATATTCGTTTATCAATTGCACAAACTGCGGTCCGAGATTTTCCATAATCGAATCGCTGCCTTATGACCGTCCCAATACGTCTATGAAAGTATTTGAAATGTGTGAAGACTGTCGGAAGGAATACGAGAATCCTTTGAATAGAAGATTTCATGCGCAGCCGATTGCTTGTCCAAGGTGTGGACCGCATTTGGAACTTTGGGATGATAAAGGAAGTATCTTATCTGCTCATCATTCGGCTTTAGTTGAAGCTGCAAATAAAATTAAACAAGGATCAATAATAGCATTTAAAGGTCTTGGCGGTTTTCAATTGATTGTTGATTCAAGAAATGACAAAGCGGTAAGTAATTTAAGATTTAAAAAGTGCAGGGAAGAAAAACCATTTGCACTTATGTTTCCAGACCTGGAATTTGTGAAGCAGGTATGCGAGGTTTTTCCTCTTGAGGAAAGACTTCTGCTTTCTGCGGAATCACCTATCGTCTTGCTAAAGAAAAAGCGGCACACAAAAATATTAAGTGAACTCGTAGCGCCAGCAAATCCCTATTTAGGAGTCATGCTTCCTTATACACCGCTTCATCATATTTTAATGAAGGGATTGAATTTTCCTATAGTGGCTACAAGCGGGAATCTTTCTGAAGAACCTATCTGTATAGATGAATATAAAGCACTGAAGCGGTTAAAAGAAATTGCAGAATATTTTTTGGTGCATAATAGACCGATAGTTCGTCATGTAGATGATTCTATTGTTCGAGTTGTAATGGATAGAGAAATGGTAATAAGGCGAGCCCGAGGTTATGCTCCGCTTCCAATAAAATTGAAAAATAGTAACTACGAAAAATCTATTCTTGCTGTTGGTGGGCATTTGAAGAATACGGTTGCACTTAAAGTAAAAGATAATGTGTTTATAAGCCAGCATATCGGGGACTTATCAACTATTGAGGCATTTAATTGTTTTAATACTGTAATAAAAGATTTTCAAAAACTATATGAAGTAGATGTAGATCAAGTAGTGTGTGATAGTCATCCCGAATATCTGTCAACAAAATATGCTAAGTCATTAAATAAAAATTTTTATTCTGTTCAGCATCATTATGCGCATGTCGCTTCATGCAGAGCCGAGAACCAGGTTGAAGGAAATGCTCTTGGAGTTGCCTGGGATGGAACAGGCTATGGATTAGATGGGACGATTTGGGGTGGAGAGTTTTTTATTTCGAAGGAAGATTCTTATAAGCATGTCGGGCAGTTTAGACAGTTCAGATTACCCGGCGGCGAAAGAGCCGTTAAGGAGCCTAAACGATCAAGCGCCGGATTGCTTTATGAAATATTTGGAGATGATTTTTTCGATAAAACAATTAGCAGCACATATAAGTATTTTGAGAAAAAGGAAATCTTGTTAATCCAAAAAATGTTAAACAAAAAAATTAATTGTCCCTTAACGTCGAGTGTCGGAAGAATCTTTGATGCAATTTCATCCCTAATCGATATTGCGCAGGTATCAAACTATGAAGGACAATCAGCAATGATGTTGGAGTTTGCTGCTGACCCCAATATAAAAGGATCATATTCATTCTTCATTAATTATAAAGACAAATTTATTGTTGATTGGGAAGAAACCATAAAGCAAATTTTGAAAGACAAATTAACAGGTATTGATTCATCTGTTATTTCGGCAAAGTTTCACAACACGCTTGCACAAATAATTCTGGATGTTGCTGAGAACATTAACGAAGAGAAAGTAATTTTGAGCGGCGGCGTTTTTCAAAATGCTTTTTTGGCAGAAAGAACAGTTAAACTTCTTGAACAAAATAAATTTAAAGTCTACATGCATCAGCGCGTACCGCCGAATGACGGAGGGATATCGTTGGGACAAATTGCATACCTAAGTTCAAAGAAAGAAAATAAAAATTTAATGAACGGAGAATGAAAAAATGTGTTTAGCAGTTCCCGGTAAAATTGAATCTATCGATGAAAGCAATCCGAATCTAAAAATGGCTAAAGTAAATTTTGGCGGTGTTGTAAAGAATATTTGCATCGACTGGATATCAGAGCCTAAAGTAGGAGAATACATTTTAGCCCATGTAGGATTCGCATTGAATAAAATTGATGAAGGGGGGGCGGAAGAAACCTTAAAAATGTTGAGAGATATGGATGAAGACCCGGAAGACTTTGAAGCAAACAATTAAAATTAGATATTAAAATGAAATATGTAGATGAATATAGAGACTCTCTTCTAGTAAAAAATTTAGTAGCAAAGATAAAATCAATATTAACACAGCCCTGGAGTTTGATGGAAGTCTGCGGAGGGCAAACACATACAATAATGAAATACAATATTGAAGAATTAATTCCCAAGGAAATAAATTTACTTCATGGGCCCGGCTGTCCCGTTTGCGTAACGCCTCTGGAAATGATTGATAAAGCGATTGAAATAGCTTCAAGAAAAGATGTTATTTTTGCCTCATTTGGCGACATGCTTCGTGTTCCGGGTTCGAGATTAGATCTGTTGAACGTAAAAGCAAACGGCGGAGATGTTAGGATGGTTTACTCTCCGCTTGATGCTGTTAAGCTGGCTGAAAGTAATCCAGATAAAAAAATTGTATTCTTTGGGGTAGGCTTTGAAACTACCGCTCCCGCTAATGCAATGTCAGTGATAGAAGCAAAAAGACGCGGGCTTAAAAATTATTATCTACTATGCTCACAAGTTTTAGTTCCCCCGGCAATTGAGGCCTTACTTTCTTCACCAGATACTTCGATTCAAGGATTCTTAGCTGCGGGACACGTTTGCACAATTATGGGTTATGAAGAATATATTCCTTTAGCTAATAAATATAAAATCCCGATTGTCGTTACCGGATTTGAACCTGTTGATATACTCCAGGGAATATATGCAGCGGTAAAGCAATTAGAAGAAGGAAAATTTGAAGTTGAAAATCAATATAGCCGCGCAGTTATAAAGGAAGGTAATAATGCCGCTAAAAAAATTCTTTCGGAAGTCTTTCAAACTGTGGATAGAAAATGGAGAGGAATTGGAACGATACCGATGAGCGGCTGGAAATTAAAAGAATCCTTTGCTGATTTTGATGCAGAAAAAATATTCGATGTACATGAAATTGAGAAACAGGAATCTGATCTTTGTATTGCGGGAAAAATTTTGCAGGGATACAAAAAACCTGTAGATTGTTCTGCATTTGGAACGCTTTGTACACCGGAACATCCTTTAGGCGCACCGATGGTTTCTTCGGAAGGAACTTGTGCAGCATATTTTCGTTACAAAAAGTAAGCATTTTTATTTTGAAAAAATTAAAGAATAATTATGGATAAAACAGATTTTAACCTTGCCTGCCCAATCCCAAAAAACGATTATGATAAAATATTATTGGCGCACGGCGGCGGCGGTATATTATCGAACCAATTAATTCAAAAGATATTTTTTTCTCAGTTCGATAACGAACTTTTGAATGTTCAGCATGACAGCGCAATGTTTAATATTAATGGAGTGAGATTAGCATTTACAACAGACAGTTATGTCGTCCAACCTATTTTCTTTCCCGGCGGAAATATTGGCGACCTTGCGGTAAACGGAACCGTAAATGATCTTGCAGTGTCCGGGGCTAAACCACTTTACATTTCTGCCGGATTTATAATTGAAGAAGGGTTTGAGATAGAAGAATTATGGAGGATCGTACTTTCGATGAAACAAGCGGCGGAAAAAGCCGGAGTAAAAATAGTTACCGGCGATACTAAAGTTGTAAATAAAGGAAAGGGCGATAAAATATTCATAAACACTTCGGGCATTGGAACTATTGAAACGGGGATAGACATATCACCCATAAATGTTCAACCGGGTGATGTTATAATATTAAACGGAAAGATAGCTGAACATGGAATTGCTATTTTATCCGCAAGGGAAGGACTGGAATTCGAAACAACAATTAAAAGTGATACAGCAGCATTGAACGATTTGATTGATAGAATTCTTAAAACATCAAAGAAAATAAATGTAATGCGGGACCCGACTCGCGGAGGATTAGCTAGCGCATTGAACGAAATTGCAAACAAAGGAAATGTAGGTATTGCTATAGAAGAAGATAAAATCCTTATTTCAGAAGAAGTAAAAGGCGCATGTGAGATATTGGGTTTAGATCCTTTGTATATTGCTAACGAAGGAAAAGTTTTGGTGTTTGTTCCGAAAGATGATGCCGATAAAGTATTAAATGCGATGAAGAATCATCCCTTAGGTAAAGAATCTTCCATCATTGGTAGTGTAACCGCCGAGAATAAAAGCCTGGTTACAATGAAAACAATGATCGGAAGCTCAAGAATTGTAGATATGATCTCCGGCGAGCAACTTCCAAGAATATGCTGAATTGAATACGTCAAACAGAGCGGTGTCCATAGTCAAAAGTCTATCTGCATTGAAAATGACCTCCAAAAACAGATATCATACCCAGCAATTACATTTCCTTTCAGAGTGTGTCAATGTTCCAAAACCAAATCAGTTGAAAATTCAATAAATTGCATCAGCAAGAACAAGACTAACCCTTTACCAATTTTGGCATCATTATAAATAATGGGTACTTCTAAAAACTATCTTTTATAAAAATTTAACGCAGAGAACGCAAAGAATACGCAACGTTCGCAGAGAATATTGAAGTTTTTAGAAGTGCCCTATAGAAACGCAATTACAGCACGGACAATTAGTAAAAGTCTTGAGAATATTTAGCTTGTATAAATATTCTTCAAGTTGAAGGAATTACTAAGCAAGGAGAAAGGAAACTAATATTCAGCTGGGAAAATAGAGGAGCAATAAATTTATACAATTTGAAAACCTGGGTAAAGTTAATGATTGGGATTTTTAGATCAGAAATAATATACTAGCGCCAATAGTTGAAAATAGGTTCTACCTAACTTGAGGAAATGTTAACTCCAAATTCAAAAGTAGATTTTTGACCGGGTAAAACTGTTATTGCTTCTCTTAATTCGCTTCTATTAAAAGCATTAGTTATAACTTGAAGCGGTTCTATAGCGATTGATTTTCTTGGGCGCACTGTTAATAGGTCGCCAGTAAATATTAAAGTAACTCCTCCCTTTTGAGTTAGAGATATTTTTAATCCATTATCTGGATCATAGATAGAAGCCGTCGCAAAACCATTTTTGTCTTTGGCAATCTTATCAAAGCAATGATCAATTTTTCTACCATTAATAACTCTATATTGCGGAGGTACAATATTCCTAAAATCCAATTGAGGAAAATCATTAATACTTCCATAAGCTAAACTACCCGGCAATGGTATATAGTTTTGGTCTAATAAAATAACAAATTCAGAGTCTACTGATAGTATTAAGTGTTCAATACCATTATCTGTTGTTTTGAAATACGGATGCCATCCGGTCGAATAAGGTAAAGGAATATCTCCTACATTATCAGCAATAATATGTACGTCTAATTCACAATCATGCAGTCTGTATTTGATAAATATATCCAATGCGAACGGATATCCGTTAAATATTCCCGGGCGTATCAATGTAGTTGATAAAGTGACTTCAATAAATTGATTATTAATTTCAAGGTTGTTTATTTCGAATGGTATCATGTAAGAAAAACCATGAATAACTTTCCCATTTAAAGAATTGGGTTCCATGAGATATTTGTTTCCATTAAATTCATAAATATCATCAGGGATTCTATTAGTAAAAGGCGCCATAATCCAACACCTTGAGCCTTCACCCTCTTTTAGTTCGGACGGTGATAAAAAACTATCCAGGATATTAAAAATCTTTCCATTTAATGGTATATTAAATTTTAATGGAGTAGCCCCCCGTAAGGCTATTTGAAAACTTGAGCCATCACTTTCATTAGAAAGGATAATTGTTTTATAATCGCCAAATTTTATTTCGGAAAATTTATATTTGCTCAAAAATTAGATTCAGCTTAATTTATAATTATTAAAAACATTTACAAAATATTTAATCGTTTCCTTCAATCCATCAGATAAAGAATATTTTGGCTTGTAACCAAGGTTTAAAGTGGTAAGATTAATCGATGATAAGCTATGCTTAATATCGCCCGCTCTAGTTTCCTCATAAATGATTTTACTATTACTGTTTGTTTCATTGATGATTAATTTTGCAATTTCATTTATAGTTATAGCGTCACCTTTCCCGACATTAAAAACGCCTGTAATATTTTCATTTGTTACGGCTAAAATGTTTGCTTGCACAACATCTTTAACATAAACAAAGTCTCTTGTTTGTTCACCGTCGCCGTAAATAATTATAGGTTCATTTTTTATAGCCTTGCTAATAAATATCGGAATTGCCGCCGCATATTGACTTTTAGGGTCTTGCCTTGGTCCAAAGACATTAAAATAACGTAATGCTGTTCCTTTTAAGCCGTAATTTTCTTGATAAACCTGAAGGTAATATTCACCATCCAATTTAGTAATTCCATAAGGAGATTTTGGTTTTGGCAGCATTGATATTTCTTTCGGAGATTCAGGATTTTCTCCGTATATAGCGGCGCTACTACTATGAACAATCTTTTTTACTTTATGTTTAGCGGCTGCATCCAGGATGTTCAACAGGCCGTTGACATTAATACTAACGCATTCTAAGGGTCTTTGTATTGATTCAGGAACTGATATCATTGCAGCAAGATGATGAACATAAGTAGCATTTTCTAATATATCTAAAACGGCTTCTCTATCAGTAATACTAACTTCATGAAAGATAACATTCTTAAATGATTCTATATTTATAATATTTCCACTTCTTAAATTATCAATAACATGAACTTCTGCATTTCTGCTTTCCCAGTATTCAGCTAAATGAGAGCCAATAAATCCTGCTCCACCGGTTATTACAACTTTAATTTTTTCCATTAATTATATTTATCATTATTATACATAAGCAATCGGATTTAAGTGATCGACTTCAAATAAATCCCGTGCTAAATAAATTGCCACACCTAAAGCTCCGGCTTTATTTCCAAGTTTTGAGGTAACAAATCTTACTTTTTTATTCAATTGAACCAAGGAATGTTTCATGGCATTACTTTTAATAGAATCCAGTAGATATGGAGCTGCATTAGATACACCGCCGCCCAATATAATTAATGACGGATTAAATAAGTTTATAAGAACAGCTATGCCGGAACCAAGGTATCTGCCTGCTTCTTCGATTATTTCTATGGAAAATTGATCACCGCGATTTGCTGCTTCAAACACCATTTTTGAATCAATTTGTTCTAAATTTATATTTTCACCTGATAACATTGTAGTAGCCCCTTCTGAGATTCTCGCCTTGGCGATATGCGCAATAGCCCTGCTTGAGGATACAGTTTCAAGACAGCCTTTCTTACCACAGTAACAAAGTTCGCCATCCGGAATTACTTGAATGTGACCGAATTCTCCTGCATATCCATCTTCGCCATAATATACTTTGCCATCCAGAATAATTCCTAGTCCCAATCCCCAGCCAACATTAACGCAAAGGACATTCTTTTCATTTTTAGCCTCACCGAACCATAATTCGCCAAGCGCCATTGCTTGTAAATCATGTTCAATATGAACCGGTTTTTTGAATTTTTCTTCTAATATTTCTTTCGCAGACCTTTCTCCAAAATTCAAATAAGTCTCGCTTAAACCTTTTCTTCCTTTAACCATACCGGGTATTGAAATCCCAATCCCTAACAATTTATTCCAGCTAATTTTCGCTTCAGAGATAACGCTTTTTATTTCTTTATCTAACTGATCAATTAGGCTTATATCATTACTGAGAGGTATAGAAATTTTTCTTACATCGGCTAAAATGTTATGCTCTAAATCAAGTACAATAAAATTTGTAAACAACCTGCCAATATCTATCCCCAAAATAAAGCCTGCTTTACCGTTAAGCTTAACTAAATATGGGGGTCTTCCGGCTTGTGTATTGTCTTTATCCTTAACCTCGATTATTAAATTTTCTTTTGCTAATGAAGAAATA